>CANQCJ010000079.1 GCA_947589205.1 uncultured Ruminococcus sp.
CGGTGTACTCATAGGACCGCTTGCGGCGTATTCGTTTATGGTATTCAATCTTCTCTGCGCGCCCTGCTTTGCGGCGATGGGAGCGATCAAGCGCGAGATGAACAACGCCAAATGGACGGCGTTCGCCATCGGCTACCAGTGCGCTTTCGCTTACGCGATAGCTCTCTGCGTATACCAGTTCGGCAGTCTCTTTGCGGGAAACGCAAACCCGATAGGACTTATCGCGGCTGTAATAGTTGCGGCGTTCCTGATATTCATGCTTGTAAGACCCTATAAGGAGAGCACGAGATTTTCCGGCTCTGTAAGAGTTACCGCTTGAAAGGACAGTGAGGGCAGATGAATTTTGCAACAATAATTATCGCGCTTATAGCCGCGGCAGTGATAATACTTGCGCTCATAAGCGTTATAAAGGACAGAAAAAACGGCGGCTGCTCCTGCGGCTGCGGCTGCAAGGACTGCCCGAGCGCGGGAATGTGTCACAAGCAAAGCGATAAATAAAAAAACGGCGGAGAGAGCTTAAACGGCTTTTTCCGCCGAAATTTTTTTGCTCAAAGAAAAAAACTTTACAAAAAATATTGCCAAAGCACTACCCAAAAGGGTATTTTTGTGCTATAATAGATATGATATATTTTTATAAAAAGGGGAGATCCTCATGCTCAAGGGCAAAACTGCGCTTATCGCCGTGACGGGAAGCATCGCGGCTTATAAAATGGCGGACTGCGCGAGAGAGCTTACAAAGCTCGGTGCGGACGTTCATGTGCTTATGACAAAAAACGCGGAGTATTTTATAAATCCGATAACCTTTGAAACGCTTACCAACAACAAGTGTCTCATAGACACCTTTGACCGAAATTTCCGGTACAGCGTTGAACACGTTGCGCTTGCCAAGGCCGCGGACATCGTGCTTGTCGCTCCCGCGAGCGCGAACGTTATCGGAAAGATAGCTAACGGCATAGCCGACGATATGCTCACCACGACGGTCATGGCCTGCCCCTGCAAAAAGCTGATAGCTCCCGCGATGAATCACAATATGCTGCATAATCCGATAGTTGAAAACAATATAAAAAGTCTCGCCGCTTACGGATACGGGATAATTACGCCCGACAACGGAATGCTCGCTAACGGAGATATCGGCGACGGCAGGCTGCCGGCGGTGAGCGTTCTTATCGACAGGATATTGCTCGAGATCGCAAAGCCGCACGATATGAGCGGAATAAAAGTGCTTGTAACGGCGGGGGCGACAAGAGAAGCGATAGATCCGGTGAGGTTTATTTCCAACCGTTCGACCGGGAAAATGGGCATAGCTCTCGCTAAAGCGGCGGCAATGCGCGGCGCGGAGGTCACGCTGATAGCGGCAGGCTGCACGCAGCCGATACCGGAATATATAAAGACCGTTCACACCGAAAGCGCGCGGGATATGCTTGAAGCGGTAAGGGCGCACTCGGAGGAAAGCGATATCATCATAAAGGCGGCGGCTGTAGCCGATTATACGCCCATTGATGTTTCTCAAAGCAAGATAAAAAAATCCGATAGTGATATATCTGTCGCTTTAAAGCGCACGGCGGATATTTTAAAATATCTCGGTCAGAACAAGCGTGAGGGTCAGCTTTTGTGCGGCTTTTCAATGGAGACGGAAAACGTTTTGGAAAATTCCCGCAGGAAGCTGACGGAAAAAAACTGCGATATGATATGCGCCAATTCGCTTGTCGAGCAGGGCGCGGGGTTCGGGACGGATACAAATATTATAACTATTATTACCAAAAACGGCGAGGAATGCCTTGAAAAAATGAGCAAGTACGATGCGGCGGACATTATTTTTGACAGGCTGATGAAAATAAAAAAGGAGTATAAAAAATCATGAAAAGAATAGAGATATTTGAAAATAAGATATATGTTGTTTTTGAGATAGACGATGAGCAGAGCATAAAGCTGCTGCATTTCAGCGCGCTGCCGTTTGATGAAAGCTCCTTAGAGCCGTTTTGCAGGGAAAAGGGCTTCGCGCTTTTTCAAAAGACCCGAAGCTTTTCGCTTGTCGAGCTTCAGGTAAGCGGCATCGACCGCCCGGAGGAGCGTCACGGCAACAAGTATATAATCACCGCTCCTGGATACAGAATGAAATTCAAGGATTTTAAGGACACGATAAATTCCTTCGGGCGCAAATTAGAGATAGTTTGCTTTGACGAGCCTACGGGACTTGAAACGGTCTCGCATATGCAGTTTTATAACGGCGTAAGCGTTGTTCGCACATGGACGAGCGTAACAAACCGCGGGCAGGCTTCTCAGACGCTCGAATATGTTTCTTCGTTTTCTCTTACGGGCATTGAAAAAGAGGGTGATATGCCGCAGGACGAAAAGCTGCGTATTGACGTTTGTCATAATTCCTGGCAGAGAGAGCTTCGCTGGAAAAGCTATACTCTGCCGCAGGCAGGCTTAGAGCAGTCGCAGCCGAAGGAGTTTCAGCATTCCTCAAAGGTCTTTGCCTGTACGAACGTCGGAAACTGGTCGGCTAAGGAATACATACCTATGGGCTGTGTCGAAAACAGGGAGACGAACAGCTATCTTTTCTGGCAGATAGAGCACAACGGCTCGTGGCACTGGGAGATCTCCGACAGGGAGGGGCATTTGTATTTGCAGCTTTCAGGACCGAGCGAGATAGAATCCCACTGGACGAAGGAGCTTGCACCGGGGGAAAGCTTTGAGAGCGTTCCCTGCGCTGTCGGAGCAAACGCCGAGGGCTTTGACGAAGCGATAGGAGAGCTTACGAGATACCGCCGAATTATCCGCCGCCGCAACCGCGACAACGATACGCTTGCGGTAATTTTCAACGATTATATGAACTGCCTCTGGGGCGACCCGACCTCCGAAAAGGAATTCCCGCTGATAGACGCCGCCGCGGAGACGGGCTGCGACTATTTCTGCATAGACGCGGGCTGGTATGCCGAGGGGAGCTGGTGGGACAGCGTCGGCGAATGGAAGGAAAGCCGCCGCAGGTTTCCCAACGGGCTTAAAGAGGTCACCGACTATATCCGCAAAAAGGGCATGATCCCGGGCGTATGGCTGGAAATAGAGGTCATGGGGATAAACTGCGAAATGGTCGATTCGGTCTGCGACGACAGTTGGTTTTTCATGCGCCACGGAAAACGCGTTTTCGACCGCTCACGCTATCAGCTCGATTTCAGAGACCAAAGGGTCAGAGCTTACGCCGATTCGGTGATAGACCGCCTTGTAAAAGAATACGGCGTCGGTTATATAAAAATGGATTACAACATAGAGCCGGGTATCGGCACGGAGACCAACGCCGACAGCTTCGGCGACGGACTTTTAGGACACGAGCGGGCGTATCTTTCCTGGCTGGACGGAGTTTTCGCGCGGCATAAGGATCTTATCATCGAAAACTGTTCGAGCGGAGGACTTAGAATGGATTACGCCATGCTCTCGCGCTGTTCGATACAATCTACCTCAGATCAGGACGACTATCTGCGCTATTGTACGATAGCCGCGAACGCGCCGTTAGCCGTTACCCCCGAACAGGCGGCGGTGTGGAGCTTCCCGATGAGCGGCTGTTCGCAGGAGCAGACGGCGTTCAACATGATAAACGCAATGCTTTTGCGGATACATCAGAGCGGTCATTTGGGAAATATAGACGAGCAGAGCAAAGCTCTTGTAAAGAGCGCGGTCAAGGTCTATAAGACCATAAGAAGGGATATAAAAACGGCTGTGCCGTTCTGGAGTCTCGGCGTGTCCGATTTTTCGGACAATTGGGTGTCGCTCGGGCTGAAAAACGAAAACCGCGCCTACCTTGCCGTTTGGCGAAGAGACGCGGAGGAAAATTCGGTTGCACTGCCGATAAAATTTTTAAAGGGAAAGAGCATTGAAATAAAATGTATCTATCCCGACATCGGCGGGAGAGCTTTGAATGGGATAATGAAAAAGGCGAGCTTAGAGTGACCTTGCCGCAGAAAAGCTGCGCGAGACTTTTTATGCTGACTTTTTAGATCTTGACCTGAACAAAAGGCTTATGACAGCCGCAGATAAAGGGATAAGCGCGTAGAAGTCTCCGACTATCGTATAAAGGCTCTTGCTTTTGAGCAGAGGGGCGGCGGCGGTGATGACCGACTTTTCCTTGCCGTTTTGAACGGCAAGCTCATCGCCCCAAGGTGTCATGACGGCTGATATCCCGCAGTTGCCCGCTCTTACGATAAAGCGGGAGGTCTCTATCGCGCGCATCTGCGAATGGACGTAGTGTGCGCGGCGGGCAAAGGAATCGCCGAACCAGGAATCGTTGGTCGGGATATAGATAAGCTCCGCGCCGCGCCTTACCTGATGAACGAAAACATCGGAATAGATAGATTCTATACAAATGCCGCAGGCGATGCTGACGTCTGCCGCTATCAGCGGGTCGCCGCAGCTTTCCGGCTCATAGAGCATTCGGTCCGCGCCGGTGATGTTTGCAAACGGCATATATTCCCCGAACGGGATAAGATGACATTTGTCGTGGACAGAATCGGTCAAGCCGGTCGGCGAGTAGACGATAACGCTGTTGTATTTTTTGCCGCCTTCCTTGCGAAAGCAGCCGG
This sequence comes from uncultured Ruminococcus sp., assembly GCA_947589205.1. GTDB lineage: Bacteria > Bacillota > Clostridia > Oscillospirales > Ruminococcaceae > YE71. The sequence continues at coordinate 4,578 of CANQCJ010000079.1, forward strand.
TGAGGATATAACAGTCATGCTCCTTTGCGATATCTTCGATAAGCCTGAAGGCGTCGCCGTTATCGAAGGAAGCGTGTACGGCGGTCTCGGGGAGAAAGACTATCTTGCTTGAAGCATCAAAGCTGTTTTCGATAAGCTCTGCATACTGCACGGCGGCTTCCCACGCGCTCATGCTGTCCTTTTCTTCCCCCTCGCAGTCAAGCTGCACCGCCATGACGCCGATAGTCGGCGCGGTCTCGCTTTGAGCTTTAAGAGAATTTATTTTGTAATTGCCGAAGCAAAAGACCGATACTGTAAGGATCGCTAAACAGGCAAGACATTTCATCGCGTTTTTGGGCTTTTTAAAATAAAAGCTTTTGAGCGCAAGGAAGATAAGTCCGTTGGCGAGCAGGATAAGAAAGGTCGTAAAGCGGCAGCCGAGCAGGGACGCCGACATCATGACGGGGTATGCCCCGTCCGCCTGCGCCCAGACGCCTAACCAGGGGAACGACATTAGTCCGATGTTCTCGCAGATCAATTCGCTAAGCGAATAAAGCAGCGAGAGCGTTATTATATCGGCGGCTGTATTAGCTCTCGTGTAAGAAAATATCAGCAGACAAAAAAGCGATGAAACGAGCATTATCGCGGCTGTGCCGACCACCGCGCCGAGAGCTGTTATAAAGCCGGCGGCGGCGGGGAAGTCGAGCAGGCTTCTTACCGTTATCAGAAAGCAGGTCTTTGTTATATTATACGACGCAAGAAACGGAAGCGCGCGCTTTATATGCTCGAGCGGAGTTTTGCATTCTAAGACCGTAAAAAGCGGGAGCATCGTCACAAGACAAAGTATCGGCGTTATCCCCGCGCCCTCCTGAAAGCCGGCGAAGATACCGGCGGCGATCAAATAGATCATACGAATACGCCTGTTTGAACAGGCGGAAAAAAATTTATCCTTCATTGTAAAAAATCTCCGAAAAAAGTTTTTCCATAGCTTTGATTTTATCATTTTTTTGCTCAAAAGTCAAGCTGTTAAGACTATTTTTCATTGTTATATCACAAACGAAAAAGGAGCGTATCGAAAAAAATGGACGCTAAAAATATAAAGATACCCAACTATGCCGCCAAAGCGTTAAAAACTCTCGAGGAGGGCGGCTTTGAAGCATGGTGCGTCGGCGGCTGCGTGCGGGACGCGGTATGCGGTATCGTTCCGCACGACTGGGATATCTGCACGAACGCGCTTCCGGAGGAAATGATGAAGCTTTTCGGCTCTTATTATGTAATTCCTACCGGGATAAAGCACGGTACCGTGACCGTAGTTATCGACAAAAACCCGATAGAGATCACCACCTACCGCACCGACGGAGAATATACCGCTCACCGCGCGCCGGAGCAGGTGAAATTCGTAAGAGATATAAGAAGCGATCTCGAGCGCAGAGATTTTACCATAAACGCCATGTGCTTGGATCTGCGCGGGAATTTTTACGATCCGTTCGGCGGGCTCGAGGATATATCCCGCAAAATACTGCGCTGCGTCGGCGACCCGAGAAAACGCTTTGACGAGGACGCGCTAAGGATACTGCGGCTTGTGCGCTTTTGCGCAAAGACGGGATTTGAGACCGACGTCGAGACTGAGCGGGCGGCGATGGAGCTTAAAGGTCTGCTCGATTTCATTTCCGCAGAGCGTTTATATTCGGAGCTTCGTTCGCTGCTGATACAGCCCTTTGTCCGCACTGCGCTGGAAAAATACCGTGAGATAATAGCGCAGTTTATCCCGGAGATAAGACCCTGCTTTGATTTCAGTCAGCATAATCCCCATCACTGCTATGACGTTTTCGGACATATCGTCCGCGCGGTGGAAAGCTGCCGCCCCGACCCGACCTTGCGTACCTGTATGCTGCTGCACGATATCGCAAAGCCCGCGGTGTTCACTATGGACGAGCAGGGGATAGGTCATTTCAAGCACCACCCGCATTTAAGCGCGGAATATGCGGACACTATCCTTAAACGCTTAAAAAGCGACAACGAAACGCGAAAGTGCATCTGCGCGCTTATAAAGGAGCACGACAACAGGATACCTGCCGACAAAAGATCGGTCAAGCGTTTTATCGCAAAATACAGCCACGATTTTTTCATGGATTATCTCGAGGTGCGCCGCGCCGATACTCTTGCACAGTCGGACTTTCAGCGCGAAAAAAAGCTTGCGGAGCTTGACGCTCTCGCGCTTGAAGCGATAGAGCTTAAAGAAAACAACGAATGCTTGAAGCTGTCTCAGCTCGGCGTTGACGGCAGGGATATGATAGCTCTCGGACTAAGCGGCAGCGCGATAGGAGATATGCTGAAATTTTTGCTTGCTTCGGTCATAGAAGAAAAGGCTGAAAATGAAAAAGAGAGCCTGATAAGCTTGGCGCAAAAGAAAATGGCAGAGGAAGAGCAGGAATGAAACGGATAAAAGCAAAGGATATTTTCGCGCTGCTTGTCGCGTTCTGGTGTGTGGCAATATTTGCCTTTTCGGCGCAAAGCGGCGATGAATCGAGCGTTTCGAGCGACGGGGTGGTCTACATGATCTGCCGACTCATCGCCCCCGACCTGAGCGGTCTTGACGAAGCCGCGAGAGCAGAATATATGTCAACACTTACGTTTATTGTGCGCAAGGCGGCACATTTTACTCTGTATTTTATTCTCGCGGTCTTGTCGATGCTGAATCTTCGCAGACGAGACGGCTTTGAACGGACGTTTGCGGCTTTTGCGGCGGTGTGGGGATTTTGTATTTTTTATGCGGCAACGGACGAATTTCATCAGCTTTTTGTCGCGGGAAGAAGCGGCGAACCGACGGACGTGCTGATAGATTCGAGCGGAGCTTTGACGGGACTGCTTTTTTATGCGCTGATAGAAAAAATAAAATTGATAAAAGTCAAGAAATTAGCACTCTAATCTACGGAGTGCTAATTTTTATCTAATTTTCACAAAGCTTTAACAATATTTTCATATAACGGGGTTATTATATAATTGTAAAAAGGAAAACCGACAAAGAAAAGAATAAAATGCCGGCTAAGATGAATAATATTATTAGGAGGTATGCTTTATGTATGGATTAACACCGTTTGAAAGAAGAGGAACCGATCTTTTCGACGTATTCAGAGGCTTTGACAGAGACTTTTTCGGAGAGCTTCCGAGTGTAAAGACCGATATAAGAGACGCGGGCGACAAGTATCTGCTTGAAGCGGAAATGCCCGGCTTTGACAAAAGCGATATCAAGCTGGATATTACCGGAAACACGCTTACCATTTCAGCAGAAAAAAGCAGCGAGACCAATGAAAACAAGGACGGATATATCCGCAGAGAAAGAAGTCACGGCTCTTACCGCAGAAGCTACGACCTGACGGGCGTTGAGATCGAGAACATTCAAGCCGAATACAAAAACGGAGTGCTTTGTCTCGAGCTGCCGAAAAAACAGGTTAAGGCTCCCGAGAGCAGACGTCTGGAGATCAAGTAACGAAAAAAACGCGCGGTGTTTTCTGACCGCGCGTTTTGCTTGTGCTTTTGCCGGAATTAAAGGTTTAAAATGTAACATTTTTATATAAATGTCTGAAATTAATTTTAATAAATCAAAATAGCTATTGACAAATTTGATTATTTGTGATATACTGTAGGAGAATTAAAAATAACTAAAACCACACAACACATTTAAATATTTTCCGAAAGGATCTGCTGAAAATATGTCAAGAGCTATCGGTTCAAAATATGTCGTTGAAACTTCTCCGCAGGCGGAGGAATATCTTGCGGCAGTCGAGGACGTTATCGGCAGCGATGAGGTCCAAGGACTCAAATACTTCGAGCATCACCACAGCACTACTCGCTTTCAGCATTGTCTAAATGTTTCCTACTACAGCTTTTTGCTTTGCAGAAAGTTAGGCTTTGACGCAAAACAGGCGGCGCGCGCAGGCTTGCTGCACGACCTTTACCATTCCTCGCCTAAATGCACCAAGGAGCATTTGAAGAACCACCCGCGCATCGCGCTTGAAAACGCAAGGGAGAGCTTCGAGATCTCCGACCTTGAAGCCGATGTTATCTTAAAGCATATGTGGCCTATCAGAAAAGGCAGACCGAGCTATCCGGAGTCTTATGTAGTTATGTTTACCGATAAATACATCGCGCTCATCGAGGCTTGTATGTGCATTAAGGATCTCAGGAGACATTCGGCTAAAAAAAGAATATGAATTTCAAACGGCTGTTTTTTACACAGCCGTTTTTTTATCCGAATTTTGAGCGTATCTCTTTAAGCTCATTTCTTTGCTCGACCCAGCCTTCAACGTAGCCGCACCCGCAGCAGACATAGCGGATAACGGGTATCTTTTTGGCGAGCGTCAGCGTCGAGGTGTAGATGTTGTTCCCGCTTGAATAGCGGTTCGTGCTGTCGGGAATGCGGACAATATCGTTTGAGC
>CANQCJ010000080.1 GCA_947589205.1 uncultured Ruminococcus sp.
TCTCTTGCAAAAACGCGCGGCGTGACTTTTTCCATAGCTCGCGTTTACGACGACGATGAAAGGACTGTCGAGGGCATACGCAGGCTTATCCGTTCGGACACAAAATGTATCTGCTGCATGGTTTCTTCAAACGTCACCGGCAGGATACTTCCCTATAAGCAAATAGCGGAGCTTTGCCGCGTTCACGGGATCTGCTTTATTTCCGACGCGGCTCAGGCGGCGGGTCTTTTGGAGCTTAAAATGAGCGACGGTTTTAATTTTCTCTGCACTGCGGGACACAAATCGCTCTACGGTCCGAGCGGAACGGGGCTGCTTATAAGCGACGGCGAATACGAGCTTTCTACTATCATAGAGGGCGGCACAGGTACCGCCTCAGAAAGTCCGGTGCAAAGCGGCGAGCTTCCCGAACGCTTAGAAAGCGGCACGCTCAACACGGTCGGGATATTCGGTCTTAACGAGGGGATAAAATTTGTCATGGAAAAAACTCATCAAAAAATTTTCTCCCATGAAAAGACATTATGCAAACGCTTTGCACAAGCTTTAAGCGAAATAGACGGTATAAAGCTCTATACCTGCGAAAAAAGCGTTCCCATCGTTTCCTTTAACATCGCGGATATGCCCTCTCAGCAGGTCTCGCAGCTTCTTTCGGACAAAGGCTTCGCGCTGCGCGGCGGACTTCACTGCGCGGCTCTCGCTCACCGCTCTCTCGGCACTCTCGAACAGGGCACGGTGCGTTTTTCTCCCGGCGCGTTCAACAGCTTAGAGCAGACAAACGCTCTTATCAAGGCGGTAAGGGCTGTAAGTCTTACGCGCTGAAAAAAAGACTGCCGCTCTTTATACAAAAGCGACAGTCCGAAAAAAATTATTTTTTAGTAAGCTCAGCCATTTTTTCCGCTATCTCGGGGAATCTCCATTCGGGGATAAGCGAACGGTCCATTATGCCGAAATTCTCGCCCGCGCCGACCGTGGCGTTGTTGTCCCACCATACCATAGGTACGCCGTATTCAACGCCCTTGCCGACATAGTATTCAAGACAGGCAAGTCTGTCGTCGAGATTGTTCTTGTTTACCGAACCGAATTCGCCGATTATAACGGGGATATTCTTAGAGAGAAACAGCTCGTCGAGATTATTGAAAAGATTGTCTATCTCGGAGGTGTTGTTGGGATCCCACTTGTCCGTGCCTGCGGTATCGAGACAGAGCGAATAGGGCAGGTAGCCGTGAACGGAAACTATTACCTTGTCGTCGTTTTCAGGCAGCCAGACAGATTCCAGACAATTTCTGTTGGAGGAAGCCGCATAGCCCGTAAGCATAAGATGACGCTTTTCATTGTTTCCGCCGCTCGCTCTTACCGTTTCATAAAAAGCCTTTGCGTATTCCGCAACGATAGCGCGGCTGGTGTCGTCTCCGCCCGTCCATTCCATAGGAGTATTGCGGCAGCGCGGTTCGTTAAGTCCCTCGAAGATAAGATGCTCGTCATAGCCCTTAAACTCCTCGGCTATCTGCGACCAGAGGGTCTTTATATGCTCTATATCCTGCTCCTTCTGCTCCTCCTTGGGGAAATACCACTCCTCGTGGTGAGTATCGAGTATTACGAACATTCCGTTGTTGATGCCGTAATCTACTATCTCGTGTACTCTCGCCATCCACGCATCGTCGACCTTGAAATCCTCGTCAACGTGTTCTCCCCACGATACTGGAAGTCTCAGCACGTTTATGCCGGTGTCGGCGAGAAGCTTCATCATGGCTTCGCTCGTCTTGTCAGGCTGCCAGGAGGTCTCCGCTTCAACTCCCGAATTGCCGGTAGCGTCCATGGTGTTGCCGAGATTCCAGCCGATAGTCATTTCCTTTACCAGCTCGACAGAGGGGATATCGCGTATCTCCATATTTACTTCCTGCTTTGTCTCCGCCGCGCTTTCAGACGCGGTACTTGCGGTACTCTGATCGTTAGACGCCGTATCGCCGTCCTTGTCCGAACAGCCGACCGCGCAGCCTAAGCACAGCGCCGCCGCGATAACGGCTGAAATTATTCTTTTCGTTTTCATATTTTTTCAGCTCCTTAAATTAAATTATGACTCTTACAGCCTTGGCTATTTTCAACGACCTGCTCTGATAATCCTCGATATCCTCTATACGGCAGGGGTGGTTCGTAGGTCCGTAAGAGCTTGTAAAATGCGCCATTTTTCCGTCTCCGACATACATCGCCACATGACCTATGCCGTTAGCCGTATAGCTCGGGTCGGGTCTCCGGTCGTTTGTGGAACAAACAAAAAACAGCAGGTCGCCTTTTTCGAGCGAGGAAATATCTATGCTCTTGTTCGGATCCTTGATCTTATAGGTAACGACCCCGCCGTTTTTGCCGGTCTTAACGATGTTGTTAAAAATGACCCTTCCCTCTCCGACAGACTGCTCATATGCGTTATGGGTAAGATATATCCCCGCTTTGAGCATACTGAGCTTTGTAAGCCCCGAGCAGTCGGAACGAAGCCGCTTTGAGGAATATTCCTCCCCGCAAAGCACATACCTCTGATCCGTTACACGGCTCATCTTTACCGCGTTGTTAGAAACCAGATTTCTGACGGAATCCGCAGACTTCCTGTTAAACGTCTTTCCGGCAGAATTTTTTATGTAATAATCGGCATACCTATAAAGCTGCTCGTTATTGATATTTTTGCCGTTTTTTTCCGGGAGCGTTATCCTTATATAGCTGCATTTTACATCGCTCCTGCTCTTTCCGGCAATGTCATTGCCTTTTTTGTCGGTCATGACTCCGCGGCAGACGGTATCGCTTTTAAGCGTCTTGACCGCCTTCATTTTTCCGTCCCTGAGCGTATAAAGCTTTGTGCCGCCGTAAACGGTGACGAAATTATATTTTGACGTTTTCAGAGCAATAGAAGTTTCGGCTTTCGTCGAATCGGAAAACTCGGCGGTCATTCTTACCGTGTACCTCGTATCGGGCTTGAGCATACGCTTTTTGTTGTCGGTAAAGGCAAAGCTGCCGCCGTTTTCTTTAAGCTCGGCGGCGGTGCAGCTTTTGAGCTTGTTTGAGCTTACATAAATTATAAGCTTTGTGCTGTCGGAATATTCGTCTATGTTCGTGATGTTTACCCTCAGCTTGTCTCCGCAGACCGCTCCCGCCGAAAGCTGCGGAGGCTTTTTATATTCTTTAGGCTGCTGTGCGCTTGCCGCCGCCGGGAAATTTAAAAGCATTACAAACGCCGCAGCTGCCGATATCAAACCTTTTAAAAGCTTCATAGGTCATTCCCCCGCAAACGTTATAAGCTCCACTCTGCCTTCAAGCGCCGCGCTCATATAATCTTCGGCTGAACGTATCTCGGTTTGAGTTTTCACGCCGCTGAATCTCGCGCCGCCGATGTGGTGACAGTCGCTGCCCGCCGTGACCGGCAGGGAAAACTGCTCCGCGTACCATTTCGCGCGTTCGTTGTATACCGCCTTTGCGTTGTGGGCGTTAAATATCTCTACCGCGTCGGTATAGTCGGGAATAAGCTTCAGCTCCGTTATATAAGGCTCCTGCCGAAACGGGTGAGCGTGGACTATCATGCCGCCCGCAAGGCGCACTCTTTTGCAGAATTTCTGCACCGATATCTGCGCTATATCGGGATTTTCCTTCAGCCAGGACTTGTCTATCCCGTAAACGAGCAGATCCGTTCCGCGCCAGCCGTATTCGATGCCGAAAAGCACGTTCAGACCTATCTCGTCTCCGCGCCTTTTGGCGTTTTCATAGCCTAAGCAGTAAGCGTCCACCCACTGCTCCCACGGAAGAGAGCGGTCTGCGGCGGTGTTGCCGTTTATAAAATGGTCGGTGACGAATATCGTGGAATATCCCAACGCCTTATACTGCTCTGCCTGCTGCGCGCCCGAAGCGGACGCACACGCCGAGCCTTCGGAGGTGTGCATATGAGTTTCGGTCTTAAACATCGAAGTCTATACCTCTTTTTATGACCTCAAGGCACATTCTTCCGTTGTGGTAGGGGCACTTCCAGGGACCGGTCATTTCCTTTTTCTCATCGGGCACGCCCTCAAAGGAGACCTCCGAATACCACTCGCCGCCCTCGCGCTTGTCTATGACGATATTTTTGATACCCTCCCAGACGGTCTTTGCGGCTTCCTTGAATTTTTCGTCCCCGCTGTGAGCGTAAGCGTTTAAAAATCCCACGACCGCTTCCGCCTGTACCCACCAGATCCTTGTGCGGTTTATCTTTTCATTTTCGCGCTCATTGTTCAGCGAACCGTTTTCCAGCGCGACAGAATATATATTTTCCGCAAGACGCAGATCGAGCGCGTTGAATTTCTTTATAAGCTCGCTGTCGCCCAGCATCTCGACGGCGCGGTCTGTCAGCCAGCTAGCTTCGATATCGTGTCCGTAGGAATGTATATCGCCGATAACGTCGAATTTTTCGTCAAAGAAAACCTTTAACGCATTGCTGTCATAGTCGTAAATTTTATCCTCAACTATTTTGAGCTGCTTTTTGAGCTTTTCTGCGACTCTCTCCGAACGGTTCGCTCTGAAAAGCTCTGTGTAAGCTTCTATCAGATGAAGCACGCTGTTCATGGTCTTTTCCGCTTTAAGTCCGTTTTCCGAAAGAGCTTCGTTGTCCGCTTTCTGCCAATCGCGTGTAAAGGCTTCGCGGCAGCCGTAATTATCGGGGGTCCTTGTCTCTATGTCGTCAAAAAGCTTCTCGGCAAGCCTTAACGCTTCATTGTCTCCGCAGGCGTTATAATACGCGCTGAGCGCGTACACGGCAAAGGCTATATTGTAGGTATGCTTCATATCGTCCGCAGGCTTTCCGTCATATGCCGTCATCCAATAAACTCCGCCAAGCTCGTAGTCTATGCAGTAATTTTTGATATACCTGTAAGCGTGCTCCGCCAGGGCGCGGTATTTTTCATCGCCCAGTACCTCATAGCAGCTTGAAAAAAACCAGAGTATCCTTGAATGAAGTATAACTCCCTTGTCTGCCCTTTTGTCGACCTTAAGATCGAACCCCTTATAGCCGTAAAAACCGCCGTGCTCCTCGTCCTTTAACGCCTCCCAGTAGGGCAGGATATGTTCGGTAAGTTCATTTTTTACGTCCTCGATAAATTTCATGTTAGGTCTCATCTCCCTGTATTTTTCTTGCTTCGATATAATATCTCTTGTCGCGCGCCGTACCCATTGAAAAGGTCTTTCTCGGCAAGGCCCCGTCTGCAATTACTGTCGGGAAAAGCTCTTCCTTTCCCATATCCGGCAGGATAAAGCCTATACAGCCCTGACGCATACTGAGCCGCTCCACGACGTCCTTTCCGTGAATGTAATCAACGCCTGCTTCTTTGTTTTCTTTTAAATATCCGTCAAGAAAATTCTGCAGGCTCCCCACCGCAAGGCGGCTCGTCGGCTTCGTTATTTTGTAATATTCTGTCTCGCCGTTTATGACAGTCCCGAAGCCGTCCGTGCAAAGGCCGCCGGCTTTTTCAAGCCCCAAGGTCTCCCGCGCTTTGCTCATGAGCTTTTGTATATCGGTATTTTCAACTATGCGGTGTATCGCTTCAAATTCCAGCGCGGGCGAATGAAGATCGACTATCTCGGCAAGCGCGTATCTTGCCGGGTGGACTTTCGCCGCTTCCTCGCCTATTTGAGACTTCAAACGCTCGTAAAAGCTCTTTGCCGTTGCAAGCGAATGGTTTCCGTCTCCCATTGCAAAAGCAAGCGGTTCGACGCTGCCGTCAAGCCCGTAGCGTTCATTAAAGCCCGCCTTGTCTGAGAGCTTTTCAAGCTCGGAAAATATCCTTTGCTGCTCGCTTTCCGGGATAAGCCAGCCCTCTATGCTTCCTCCGCCCGACATAAGCTCAAAGCCGTAAAGCTTTTTCATATCGTCTTTTATTAAAGCAAGAGGACCTATAACGCTGTCCTTAGCATCGTCAATAAGTATCATGATATGCGGCAGCTCGACGGGCGCGTTCTCGCGGATCCTTACCCTCGGGGGAATGCGCTCTTCAACGGTAGCCTCGGTCGCGCGTATCTTGGAATGCGAGCCCTTGGAATAATCGTATTCCTCCAGATCGACCGCGCCGACTATACCCGCTCTGACCCTGCCGTCCGTCTGCACTCTTTCAACGTAAATAAGCGCGTTTTTATATTCCTCAAAAACTCCGCTGTCGATATAGGCGCGCATTTTCTCATGTATTTTCTCTATCCTTTCGCCGACGTCCTCATCGTTAAGATATACCTCCGGCAGGATAAGCTCATACGCGCTGAACGAATCGGCGGTCTCTTTTTCAACGTTCTCCCAATATTCTCTTTCCCCGGTAAACTGGTCGCAGGCTATGCACGCCCATTTTTCAAGCTCGGTGTCCTTTGGCAGGAGAATATCGGCATTTGTAAAAGCAGGCATTTTTTCATGTCCCTTCTGTTTAAAATTTACGCCGACGGTGTTCGGTTTTTTCCGCCGGCGTTATTTATTATTCCTCCGCGTTCGCTCCGGGAGCGCCGCAGCATTTTTTGTATTTCTTTCCGCTTCCGCAGGGACAGGGATCGTTTGGTCCGATTTTCTTGGTCTTTCTTGTTGTAAAGCCGCGGTTTGAGGAACCCGCTTTAAACACCTGTTCTCTCTTCGGCGGAGCCTGTGTTCTCACCTGAATGGTAAAGAGCGTTCTTACGGTGTCCTCGCGTATGGAATCTACCATAGCGTCAAACATCTCAAAGCCCTCCATACGGTATTCGACGACAGGGTTCTTCTGACCGAACGAACGAAGTCCTATTCCGCGCTTCAGCTGCTCCATGTCGTCGATATGCGCCATCCACTTCTGGTCTACGACCTTGAGCAGAACGACGCGCTCTATCTCTCTGATAAGCTCCGTGCCGAGATCCTCTTCGCGCTTTGCATAGATCTTTGAAGCGCGCTCCTTGAGGCGGTCTACTATATCGTTTTTGGAAATAGTCTCCAGCTCGTCCGCGCTGTAATCGAAGTCGCCCTCGGCGGTGATTATTCCCATAAGATGCTCTTTAAGTCCCTGCAAATTCCAGTCGTCATGTATCTCGTCATCGAGCAGATACATATTTACGCTGTCCTCGATATACTGATTTATCATATTTACGATGCTGTCGTGTATATCCTCGCCGTTGAGCACCTGCTGACGCTGACCGTAGATGATTTCTCTCTGGGTGTTCATAACGTCGTCGTAGTTAAGAACGTTCTTTCTTATATTGAAGTTTCTGCCCTCGAGCTTTTTCTGAGAGGTCTCGATTATCTTGGTGAGCATTCCCGATTCTATCGGCATATTCTCATCGACCTTGAGCGAATCCATCATTCCGGTGACCTTGTCTCCGCCGAAAAGTCTCATAAGATCGTCCTCGAGCGAGAGGAAAAATCTGCTTTCGCCGGGGTCTCCCTGACGTCCCGCACGTCCGCGGAGCTGATTGTCTATACGTCTCGCCTCGTGGCGTTCCGTACCGATTATGAAAAGTCCGCCCGCTTCGCAAACGTCCTTGGCCTTTTCCTTTACCTCGGCATCGTATTTTTTCTTGAATTCCCTGTACTTTTCTCTCGCTTCAAGAATAGTCTCGTCCTCGGTCTCGGAAAAACCGGTAGCTTCGGTTATTATCTCTTCGGGATATTCAAGCTTTCTCAGATCCTCGGTAGCGAGAAACTCCGCGTTTCCTCCGAGCAGGATATCCGTACCGCGTCCCGCCATGTTGGTAGCTATAGTTACCGCGCCGTACTTGCCCGCCTGAGCTACTATCTTAGCTTCCTTTTCATGGTATTTAGCGTTGAGCACCTGATGCTTTACGCCCTTGTTTTTGAGCAGTCTCGAAAGATACTCCGACTTTTCGACCGACACCGTGCCGACAAGCACCGGCTGACCTTTTTCGTGGCATTCGATTATCTGATCTATAACGGCGTTATACTTGCCCTTTTCGGTCTTGAAGATAACGTCCGCGTGATCCTGTCTGATAACGGGTCTGTTGGTGGGTATCTCGATAACGTCCAGCTTGTATATCTCTCTGAACTCGTCCTCTTCGGTAAGAGCCGTACCGGTCATGCCGGAGAGCTTTGAATAAAGTCTGAAATAATTCTGGAAGGTTATGGTCGCTATCGTCTTGGATTCGTTAGCTACCTTAACGCCCTCCTTAGCCTCTATCGCCTGGTGCAGACCGTCGTTGAAGCGTCTGCCTATCATGATACGTCCGGTAAATTCGTCGACTATAAGCACCTCGCCGTCTTTTACAACATAGTCGATATCGCGGCGCATCGTACCGTTAGCCTTTATCGCCTGATTTATATGGTGCAGCAGCGTAAGGTTGTCCGCGTCCATAAGATTTATAACATTGAACGCCTTTTCAGCCTTTTTGACTCCGCGCTTGGTAAGCGTAGCGGTGCGCGCCTTTTCGTCTATGATGTAATCGCCGTCGAGCAGGTCGTTGTCCGCCTTATCGTCCATTTCGACTACCGTTATCGGCTTTAAGGTCTTGGCAAAGCGGTCGGCAAGCTGGTAAAGCTCGGTCGATTCCTCCGCCTGACTGGAAATGATAAGCGGCGTTCTCGCTTCGTCTATAAGAATAGAGTCCACCTCATCGACGATAGCAAACGAATGCTCGCGCTGTACCTTATCCTTTTTATAAATTACCATATTGTCGCGCAGATAGTCAAATCCGAATTCGTTGTTTGTGCCGTAGGTTATATCCGCGTTGTAAGCCGCGCGCTTTTCGTCCTTGTCCATTCCCTGCAATACGCAGCCGATGGAAAGTCCCAGAAATCTGAACACCTTGCCCATTTCCTCCGACTGGAATTTCGCAAGATAGTCGTTTACGGTAACAACGTGAACGCCCTTGCCCGAAAGCGCGTTAGCGTAAGCGGCAAGGCAGGCGACGAGCGTTTTGCCCTCACCTGTTTTCATTTCGGCTATTCTGCCCTGATGAAGCACGATAGCTCCGATTATCTGCACCGGGAACGGCTTTTTCTCCAGCACTCTCCACG
>CANQCJ010000081.1 GCA_947589205.1 uncultured Ruminococcus sp.
TATATAACCGAGGAGATCTGGCAGACGCTTACCGAAGGGGAGAGCATTCTTATGCTCGAGAGCTATCCGGTATATGATGAGGGTCTTGATTTTGCAAAGGAGGAGGAGGACTTCGGCAAGATCATAGACGCGATAAGAGCGGTCAGAAATTTAAGAAGCTCGATGAACGTTCCGCCCTCAGTCAAGGCTAAGCTTTATATCGAAACGGCGCAGGAGGAAATTTTTGTTTCCGGCGAGATGTTCTTTAAACAGTTGGCTTTCGCAAGCGAGGTGGAAATGACGTCGGGCGATATAGCGGACGCGGTGACAGCCGTTACCGACAGCGCGAGAATATTTATCCCGCTTGCCGATATCGTGGACACCGAAAAGGAGCTGGCGAGACTTAACAAGGAAAAGGCTAAGGTGTTAAAGGATATAGATTTTCTTTCCTCGAAGCTTTCAAACGAGGGATTTCTTGCAAAAGCCCCCGAGCAGCTTATAGCCGCTCAGCGCGAAAAGCTTGCTAACGCTAAGGAAAAGCTTTCAAAGATAGAACAGTCGATAGCTAAGCTGTCATAAGAAGAAGCGCGTTCCGTTTTTTAAGCGGAGCGCGTTTTCGGGTAAATATTAAAAATTTGTAAAAACGTACATTTAAACGGCTAAATATCTTTTCAAAGGATAAAAAAAATGGTATAATAGAGATGTATGATATTACTTATTGAATTACTATATTTTATCCGCAGAAAACGCGGAGCATAAACAGGAGGAGCATCATGAAACTGCTTGTAATCGTAGACTATCAGAATGATTTTGTAACGGGTTCTCTCGGCTTTGAGGGAGCGGAGCTGCTTGACAGGAAAATCGCGCACAGGATACGCGATTACCGCAGAGAGGGCGGCGAGATCATCTATACAATGGACACTCACCAGGAGGATTATCTTAATACGCAGGAGGGAAAAAAGCTTCCCGTTGAGCACTGCATAGAGGATACTCCCGGTCATCGCCTTTACGGCTTTACCGCAAAGGAACGCACCGACAAGGACAAGATCTTTTATAAGGACGCGTTCGGCTCAATCGAGCTTGCCGATTATATCAAATTCAGAGATTACGAGTCGGTAGAGCTTGTGGGACTTGTTTCCAATATGTGCGTGCTGGCTAACGCCGTGCTTGTAAAATCCGCTCTGCCGGAAACAGAGGTCATCGTGAACACCGAGTACACGGCTTCGGCGGACAAGGAGCTTGAACAAAAGGCGTTCGAGGTCATGGAAGGACTGCAGATCACTGTGGTAAGACCCGAGGAGTAAAAAAGTGAAAAGCTTCAATTATACTATGCTCTGCGATTTCTATGAGCTTACTATGGGCAACGGTTATTTCAAGAGCGGGCTTAAAGACAAGATCACCTATTTCGATCTGTTCTTTCGGCAGATACCCGACGGCGGCGGCTTTGCGATAAGCTGCGGTCTTTCGCAGATAATAGAATACATCAGGGATCTTCACTTCGACAAGGAGGATATTGATTTTCTGCGCGCTAAAAACACCTTTGACGAGGGATTTTTAGAGTACCTCGCGGGCTTTAAATTCACCGGAGATATCTACGCCGTGCCGGAGGGTACGGTCGTTTTCCCGAACGAACCGCTTATAATAGTCCGCGCCCCCGCGATACAGGCGCAGCTCGTCGAGACTTATCTGCTGCTCATAATAAATCACCAGTCGCTTATAGCGACAAAGGCTAACCGCATTGCAAGAGCGGCGCAGGGCAGGGCGGTGTCGGAATTCGGCTCGAGAAGAGCGCACGGAGCGGACGCGGCTATATACGGCGCAAGAGCGGCGGGTATCGGCGGCTGCGCGGCAACTGCCTGCACGGTAGCGGAACAAAAATTCGGCTTTCCCGCAACGGGAACTATGGCGCATTCGTGGGTCCAGATGTTTGACGACGAGTATGAAGCGTTCAAGACCTACTGCGAATGCTACCCCGACAGCGCGACGCTGCTTGTGGACACCTACAACGTGCTCGAAAGCGGCATTCCCAACGCGATAAGAGCGTTCAACAACGTTCTTAAGCCCAAGGGCTTCCGTCCGCAGGGCGTCAGGATAGATTCGGGAGATATCACTTATCTTTCCAAAAAAGCCAGAAAAATGCTCGATGCTGCCGGCTACCCCGACTGCAAGATAGTCGCTTCAAATTCCCTCGATGAATACATCATCAGAGATATGATCTTCCAAGGTGCGAGGGTAGACCTTTTCGGCGTTGGCGAACGTCTCATAACCTCGCGTTCCACCCCCGTTTTCGGCGGAGTTTACAAGCTCTGCGCGGTAGAACAGGCGGACGATGCGGGCGGGGTAAAAATTATCCCGAAAATAAAAATTTCCGAAAACGTCACAAAGGTCACGACCCCGCACTTCAAAAAGCTCTACCGCCTTTACGACCGCGAAAGCGGCAAGGCTATCGCCGACCAGCTTTGCGTTTACGACGAGACGATAGACGACAGCCGCGACCTCGTTATCTTCGACCCGGATTACACCTGGAAGAAAAAGACGGTCGGCAATTTTTACGCCAAGGAGCTGCTCGTTCCCATTTTCAAAAACGGCGAGTTGGTTTACGATGAGCCGAGTTATGACGAGATACGCGCTTATTGTGCAGAGCAGGTGGAGACGTTGTGGGACGAGATAAAGCGGTTTGAGAATCCGCATAAATACTATGTAGATCTGTCGCAGAAGCTGTGGAATGTTAAGGCGGCGCTGCTGTTTTGACTTGCTCGCGCTTGCGCGCAATGCAGTTTCGGTAAAGTACTGCCTAACGAATAACTGCGGGCGAACTAAAAGGTTTCTGGAAGAGTCAAGAGAAACCTCTTCTCTAAAAGAGGTTTCTTTTGTAGGGGTTTGGGGGCAAAGCCCCCAATTCGGAGTACGATGCCGCCCATATAATAACCTAAAAAAAGAATAAAAGAGCCTTTTTTAAATCGGCTTTCAAAGGATAAATTCAGCGTAAGGCAACAACTAAAAAAATCATAAAAAGTTAGTGAACCAAACAAATCAAAGCCGATTTAAATTGCACGAAAGAGCGAAGCGATTTTTGCGCAAGAGCAAAGCTCCGGCGGTTTTTTCTCGCTTCGCTCAAACACATAAGTATCGCAACGCAGGGAGAGAACGCTTATTAAACCCGAAGCTTGAAAAGACGCGACCAGCAACGTCATAGCTCCGACAATCCGAGCGAGCGGCACCGTCTGAGCTTGCGCTCAGACCAGCGTCCCCGCGGACTAAATGGTTTTTCTCGCTTCGCTCGAAAAACAAAAAAATTAACGCCCACTACAGCGATAATCGGCATTCGCATACGGGTAATGAGCATTAATTTTTCTATATATAGAATTATGAAAGGGATGGAAATTTCATTTTTTTAAGTGCGGGGATACGTTGTGCAGACTTGGGTTAGAGTTCGGAAAATACTGATCTTTGATCCGATTCGGCAGCGGATCTGAGAGAGGGGGGAAGACTACTATCTTCTGAACTCTAACCAAAACCTGCACTGTATCCTTCCGACAACAATATAATAACACCCCTGTGTGAACCGAATATGAATTTTGGGGTCAAAAAACGGGATTTTTCAAAAAAATAAAATAAGTTACAATTTATTTAAATTTCGTTCACACTCAAAGAAAGGAGAACCAGATGTTTTCTATATTGGTCGTTGAGGACGACACAAATCTGCTAAAGCTGATGTGCGCCGCGCTTAAACAAAACGGCTACGACGCTCAGCCGGCTAAGGACGGCTTTGAAGCTCTCGACGTGATGGATAAGGTGTCGGTCGATCTTATCATTTCCGACATAATGATGCCGAATATGGACGGCTATGAGCTTGTTACAAGAATAAGACAGGCGGGTATGGATATACCGTTTCTTATGGTGACGGCTAAGGAGACCTTCGCGGATAAGCAAAAGGGCTTTATGGCGGGTACGGACGACTATATGGTAAAACCGATAAATATAGACGAAATGATCCTGCGCGTCGGCGCACTGCTCAGACGCTCGCGCCTTGCCGCCGAAAAGCTGCTGACCGTCGGCGGCTGTACGCTCAATTATGACGCGCTTACCGTCTCCTTCACGGGGGGGCAGGACGTTACTATCCCGAATAAGGAATTTATGCTGCTGTTTAAGCTGCTCTCCTACCCGAACCAGATATTTACCCGCCGCCAGCTGCTTGACGAGCTTTGGGGAATGGAATCGGAGGTCGACGAGCGCACGGTGGACGTGCATATAAAACGCCTTAGAGAACGCTTTATACCTAACGATGATTTCGATATCGTTACTATCAGAGGTCTCGGCTATAAGGCGGTCAAGAAGGTATAAGCGTCGCGCGGAAGGGGTGGAACGGCTTTGAAAACCTCGCTTCAATTTAAGCTTGCATTGATGTTCTTCGGCGTTATGCTGCTGTCCGCGCTGATATCTGTCGGCGCGCTGCTGGTGATACTTCGCCCGGTACTTATAAATAACCTTGAAAGCGGACTTATTACCATAACAAACTCCATGAAACAGCTTGAAGCTAAACGCATGGATCTTACCGTTGAGGAAATTATCTCAATATGCAGCACCGGCAACGCCGAGGTCACCGTGCTTGAACAAAAAAGCGGTGAGTATTACAGAGTAATGATAGACGCGTCCGAATCGAGCTGCTATATCGAGGTCGATGGCATTATCCCAAAGGTAACGGGCTATACCGTTATAAACGGTACATACCTTAAAATGAGCAGCCTTGCGACAGAGAACGTTTACTGGGTAGCGATGTTTATACTTATTATAACGCTGATAGTCTGCATTATTATCGGCTCGCTGCTCACAATGTTCTTCAGCCGCCGAGTCTTTAAACCTATAAGAGATCTCAGCAACGCTACCAATATGGTAGCCCGCGGAATGTTCAGCGTCCGCGTGCCGCCGTCAAAGGACCGCGAATACGGCAAGCTTATCAATAACTTTAACCGAATGATAGAAGAGCTTGCGGGCATTGAAACGCTGCGCGGAGACTTTATCAGCAACGTCTCTCACGAATTTAAGACCCCCCTCGCTTCGGTGCAGGGCTTTGCAAAGCTGCTTCAGGACGAGGAGCTCTCCGATGAGGAACGCAGAGAATATACCCAGATAATAATAAACGAGACCGGCAGACTTTCAAAGCTTACAAGCGATATTCTGAGACTTTCAAAGCTCGAAAATCAGACCACGATAGTCAACCGCTCGCGCTTTTCGATCGACGAACAGATAAGGCGCATACTTTTGGTGCTGGAGCCGGAATGGACGAAGAAAAATATCGAGCTGGATATCGATCTCGACGATGTTTATTATTTCGGCGATGAAGAGCTTATGGCGCAGATCTGGCAGAACATAATCAACAACGCGATAAAATTCACTCCCGAAAACGGCGAGATAAAGGTACGGCTTTTCAGAAGCGATAAGAGCATAACCGCAAGGATCTCCGACAGCGGTCCGGCTATACCTAAGGAGGTCAGCGAGCATATTTTCGATAAATTCTATCAGGGCGACAATTCGAGAAAGACCGAGGGCAACGGTCTCGGTCTCGCACTCGTAAAGCGCATAGTCGACCTGTGCGGAGGAAAGATCTATGTTGAAAATCTCTACGAGGGCGGCGTCTGCTTTGTCGTGGAGCTGCCGTATGTCGTCAGCGATATGAGATGAATGTAAAAAAAGTGTTAAAAATCCATGAGCCGTATTGAAAAAAATACGATAATGTGTTATAATAATTAGGTTAAGAATATAACATAGAACTACTGTCTGAACATTACTTTGATGGGCTTCTATGAACTAATGTTTGGAAGGAGGATAAAAATGAAAGAGGGCATTCATCCTAAGTATGAGGAGACCACTATCACCTGCGCCTGCGGAAACGTGATAAAGACCCGTTCCACGAAAAAGGATATAAAGGTGGAGATCTGCTCGAAGTGTCATCCGTTCTTCACAGGAAAGCAGAAGCTTGTCGATACGGGCGGACGAGTTGACAGATTTAAAAAGAGATTCAATCTCGATTGAGTTAAAAAGGGCGGAAAGGTATGCTTTTCCCGCCTTTTTTTGTTGCATTTAAAAGGGGTAGCAGATGGATTATAAAACGGTCGGCGGCTTTGCAAGCGCAAGCCTTATCGAAAAAAGGTCGGAGTTTATCGGGAGCATTTCGCCCTGCGGGAGCGAGGACGAAGCGATAGGATTTATCGAAAAAATAAAGCGCGAAAACCGCAAGGCGCGCCATAACGTTTACGCCTATATCCTGCGCGGCGGAGGTATTTCCCGATACAGCGACGACGGAGAGCCGCAGGGTACGGGCGGAGTGCCGACCTTAGAAACAATAAAAAACGCGGGACTTACCGACGTGTGCGTTGTCGTGACGAGGTATTTCGGCGGGATACTTTTAGGTACGGGCGGCTTGGCGAGAGCCTATTCGGCGGCGTGCAGACTTGCGATAGAAAACGCCGAGATACTCGATATGTGCTCCTGCTCGCGCTTTGTGATACGCTGCGATTACAGCCTTTACGGCAGGATAGGACGTTTGCTCAACGCAGATTTTGTAAAGGTCACAAACGAGGATTTTTCGAGCGATGTCACGCTTACCGCGCTTGTAAAAGCCGCAAATGCCGAGAGCTTGCGGAATGAACTGATAAACGCCGCGAACGGCAGGATAGATTTGTCGGAAGAGACAGATTTGACGGAGAATTTTGCTTGAAATTTGTTGAATGCTACAAAAATTTATTTTTCCTCGAGCGAAAAAAAGGGAAATTTAATTTTCGGACAGTATAAATATATAAAGGAACGGTTTTAAGAAACCGAAAGGGCGGTGGACGGCTTGCTTCCGAGAGAGGTCTATGAGAATTTTGAAAGAGAATTTTTATGCCCGTTTGCTTGTAAGAGCGCGGACAGCCGCGGGCGGGAAAGAGCTGCGGAAAAATGCGGGCTTAGGACGGAATTTCAGCGCGACAGGGATAAAATTATCCACTGCAATTCCTTCAGACGCTTGAAGCTCAAAACGCAGGTCTTTTTAAGTCCGACGGGCGATCATTACAGAACTCGCCTGACGCACACCCTCGAGGTCGGACAGATAGCGCGGACTATCGCAAGAGCTATGCGGCTCAACGAGGATCTGACGGAGGCGATAGCGATGGGTCACGACCTCGGGCATACG
Source organism: uncultured Ruminococcus sp. (assembly GCA_947589205.1). Lineage (GTDB taxonomy): Bacteria > Bacillota > Clostridia > Oscillospirales > Ruminococcaceae > YE71. The sequence goes on from CANQCJ010000081.1 coordinate 7,154, forward strand.
CCGTTCGGCCACGCAGGAGAACGCGCTCTCGATAAGCTCAACCCCAACGGCTTCAAGCATTACGAGCAGGGTCTGCGGGTAGTGCGGCTTATCGAAAACGACGGTAAGGGATTAAATCTTACCTATGAGGTGCGCGACGGGATATTAAAGCATACAAATATGGTCGCCGAGACAAAGGAGGGGCTTTGCGTAAGATACGCCGACGTTATCGCATATTTAAACCACGATATTGACGACGCGGTAAGAGCGGGGATACTTAAAGAAAGCGACCTGCCGAAGGATATAACCGATGTTCTCGGGCATTCAAAGTCGGAGAGGATAACGACTCTCGTAAGCACGCTGGTCTCCTCCGGAGCGGAAAAAATGAGCATGACAAGCGAGGTCGAAAAGGCGTTTTACGGCTTAAAGGACTTTATGTTTGAAAACGTCTACCGAAACCCGACCTGCAAATCGGAGGAAAAAAAGACCTATTCGATGCTTGACGGACTTTTTGAATATTACATAAAGCATATTGAAGCCCTGCCGGAGCTTTACCAAACGCTCGCGGAGCTATATGGCAGGGAAACGGCGGTGTGCGATTATATCGCGGGAATGTCCGACAAATACGCGGTGGATAAATTTATCGAGATCTACGTTCCGGCTTCCTGGAACAGCAAATAATAAAAAAAGGGGAGGACGGCGTATGCCTTTTCCGAGCGGTTTTCTTGAACGATTAAAAAGCGCTAACCCGATAGCGGAGGTAATGAGCGAATACGTTACGACAAAGCGCGCGGGAAGAGATTACGTTTGTCTCTGTCCGTTCCACAACGAAAAGACCCCGTCCTGCTACATACACCCCGACAGGGAATATTTTCACTGCTTCGGCTGCGGAGCGGGCGGCGACGTCATTACCTTTACGATGAAATACCACAACCTCGACTATCTCGAGGCGGTAAAAAAGCTTGCAGAACGCGCTGGGTTGGAAATGCCGCAGAACGACTACCAATATAACGGCGTTTCGCAGGACGCGAAAAAGCGTATGTATGAAATGAACCGAGCCGCGGCGAGGTTTTTCTATTCTCAGCTTTCCACCCCGCAGGGAGCGGCGTGCGTGCGCTATCTGCGGCAGACAAGAGGTCTGAGCGTTGAGACGATAAAACGCTACGGTATAGGCTTTGCGCCGAACAGCTGGAGCGCGCTAAAGGATCATATGTTAAGCTTAGGCTACAGCGAAAGGGAGCTTATAAGCGCAGGACTTATTTCAAGATCGAAAAACAACACGAAAAAAAGCTTTGACTTTTTTGTCAACCGCGCGATGTTTCCGTTTATAAGCCTTACCGGAAATATAGTCGGCTTCGGCGGAAGAACTCTCGGGGACGACAAGAGAAAATATCTCAATTCGCCCGAAACGCCGATATTTAACAAAAACAAATTCCTGTTTTCGATGAACATAGCGAAAAACACGGCGGTCAAAAGCGGGGAAATTATCCTCTGCGAGGGCAACGTCGACGTTATAACGCTTACGCAGGCGGGCTATGACAACTCCGTGGCATCCTGCGGCACTGCGCTGACTGCCGAGCAGGCGAGGATGATATCGAATTACGCCAAAAAAGCCGTTATCTGCTACGATTCGGACGAAGCGGGAATAAAAGCCGCTCAGCGCGCGATAGATATTCTTTCGGCGGCGGGACTTAAGGTCTCGGTCATGCGACTTAAAGGG
>CANQCJ010000082.1 GCA_947589205.1 uncultured Ruminococcus sp.
AAAAGAGGTCTATGAATTTTTTGAAAAAAACGTCGGCCGCATAGTCGGAGCCGGCAGTGTTTTTGTGCGCATAAGCGACCGCGGTCAGGACGCGTCGATGTACGATATGAGCATACCCGATGATGAGAGCAGGAAAAAGCTTCTGAGCCGTTTTAAAATAGATATAACAGACGAGGGCCGGGCGTGGGAATTCCCCAAGCCCTCGCTTTATCCGCAGATGATAGCGGGAATGTTTCTTTCCTGCGGATCTATAAGCGATCCGAAAAAGGGCTATCATCTCGAAATGGTGATGCCCGATCTCGAGCTGTGCAACAGACTGGGATTTCTGCTTGTCGATTCGTTCGGGCTGCTTGCAAAAAATGTAGAAAGAAAAAATCACCAGATATTATATTTTAAAGAATCGGAAAACATAATAGATATGATAACGCTTATGGGAGCCACCACCGCTTCGTTCGAGCTTATGAACGTAAAGATATATAAGGATATGCGGAACAAGGTAAACCGCGAGGTAAACTGCGTGAACGCGAATATCGAAAAGACGGTAAGAGCCGCCGCAAAGCAGATAGCGGATATCGAGCTTATAGAGCAGACGGACGGAATAAGCTCTCTGCCGGAGAATTTAAGAGAAACGGCGATGTTAAGATATGAAAACCCCGATCTGAATCTAAACGAGCTGGGTCAGGCGCATAAGCCGCCGATATCGCGTTCAGGGGTGAATCATCGTCTGCAAAGGATAAGCGAAGCGGCTGAAAGGATAAGAAAAAGGCGTTAAGGAGGGCGGAAAAATGGCAGAATTTGTTCATCTTCATGTTCACAGTGAATATTCGCTGCTTGACGGAGCCTGCCGTGTGCGCGAGCTTGCGCGTGCGGCAAAGGAATTGGGACAAGCCGCCTGCGCCGTGACCGACCACGGCAATCTTTTTGCCGCGATAGAATTTTATAACGCCTGCCTTGACGAGGGAATAAAGCCGATAATCGGCTGCGAGGTCTATGTTGCGGAGCGTTCGCGGTTTGAAAGGGCAAGCACCGAAAGAGCCTATCATCTTATCCTGCTTTGTAAAAGCAATGAGGGCTATCATAATCTTTCAAAGCTCGTATCAAGAAGCTATACCGAGGGCTTTTACCGCCGACCGAGGATAGACAAGGAGCTTTTGAAGGAATATCATAACGGACTTATCTGCCTTTCCGCCTGTCTTGCGGGAGAGGTCTCGCGGCGATTGAGCGAGGGCAATTATAAAGCCGCCCGTGAAGCGGCGACGAGCTATAGGGAGATTTTTGGGGAGGATTATTATTTAGAGATAATGAGCCACGATTTCCCCGAACAAATGGAGGTCTTTTCTCAGCTGATAAGGCTGTCGGACGACACCGGCATACCGCTTTGCGCGACAAACGATGTGCATTATATAGACAAAAACGACAGCTATGCGCAGAAGATACTGATGTGTATAAACACGGGAAAAACTCTCGATGACGCCGGCAGGCTGGAGCTTCCGACAGACGACTATTATCTGCGCTCTTCCGACGAGATGACGGAGCTGTTTTCGGCTTGTCCGCAGGCGGTGCAAAACTCTGCAGAGATCGCGGCGCAGTGCGATATAAGCTTTGAATTCGGCAAGACCAAGCTGCCGTTTTTTAAGAAGGACGGCGTTAAGGACAATTACGGATTTTTAAGGAGCATGACCTTCGAGGGTCTAAAGGACCGCTGCGGCGAGGTAAGCAAACGGGCGGCGGAGCGCGCGGAGTACGAGCTTTCGGTAATTTCCCAAATGGGGTATGTAGATTATTTTCTCATCGTGTGGGATTTTGTACATTATGCCAAGACCCACGATATACCGGTAGGCTGCGGAAGAGGCTCGGGCGCGGGAAGTCTTGTCGCCTACGCTATAGGCATAACGGATATAGACCCGTTAAAATACGATCTTATCTTCGAGAGATTTCTAAATCCCGAAAGAGTTTCGATGCCCGATTTCGATATAGATTTTTGCACCCTGAAACGTCAGCGCGTTATAGATTACGTAATTTCCCGCTACGGCGCTGACCATGTAGCGCAGATAATAACCTTCGGAACGTTAGGCGCAAAGCAGGCGTTAAGAGACTGCGCGAGGGTAATGGGTCTGCCGTATAAGACCGGGGATATTGCCGCGAAAGCGGTGATACGCGGAATGACGCTGAGCGAAGCGATAGAGCATTCGCCGGAATTTCGCAGACTTTACAACAGCGACAGCCGATTCAAGGAGCTTGCGGACACTGCGCGCAGGATAGAGAATATGCCGAGAAACGCTGGCACTCACGCGGCGGGAGTGGTGATAACCAAAGACCCGGTCGAAGAATACGTTCCGCTGTATGCGCGTGACGGTCAGGTGTCGACCCAGTACACCATGACAACGCTCGAGCGTCTCGGACTTTTGAAAATGGATTTTCTCGGCGTCAGCAATCTGACGGTCATAGATATTTGTGTAAAGGAAATAAAAAAGACCGAGCCGAATTTTGACATACGTTCTATCCCGCTCGATGATAAGGGCGTCTATGAAATGCTTTCATCAGGGCGCACGCAGGGGGTCTTTCAATTTGAGAGCGCGGGCATGACCTCGACGATAATGAAGCTTCGACCGGAGGGGATAAACGATCTTATCGCGGTAATATCGCTCTATCGTCCCGGACCTATGGATTCGATACCGACATACATCAGAAACCGCCATGACCCGACGCTTGTTGCCTATAAGCACCCGAAGCTCAAAAGCATACTCGAGGTCACCTACGGCTGTATCGTCTATCAGGAGCAGGTAATGCAGATATTCCGCGAGCTTGCGGGGTATTCCTACGGCAGAGCGGATATAGTCCGCAGAGCTATGGCGAAGAAAAAGCATTCGGTGCTTGAAAACGAGCGCAGGGTGTTTATTTACGGCGACGGCGAATGCTGCGGAGCGGCGGCTAACGGAATAGACCCGAAGCTTGCAAACGAGATCTTTGACGAAATGCTCTCCTTCGCGTCCTATGCGTTCAACAAATCCCACGCCGCCGCGTATGCCACCATTTCCTACCAGACGGCGTATTTAAAATGTCACTATTACGAGCCGTTCATGGCTTCGTTAATGACGGTAACGCTTTTTGAAAAGCCGCACAAGCTTAACGATTATATAAGCGATCTGACGCAGAGCGGTACAAAGCTGCTGAGACTCGATATAAACAAAAGCAAAGCGGGTTTTTCCGCCGAAAAGGGCGGTATAAGATTCGCGCTGCTTGCGATAAAGGGTCTCGGCGAAGCGATGATAAACGCCATTGTTTCAGAGAGGGAAAAAAACGGCGATTACACCGATTTCCGTCAATTCTGCGAACGCCTTGCGGGCGCGGGACTTAATATAAAGGCGTGCGAAGCGCTGATAAAAAGCGGCGCGCTCGATTGCTTTGACAACAACCGCCGTGAAATGCTCTCGGCTTCGGAGCTTGTTTTGCGTCAGGCGCAGCAGGCGGCAAGAGCGGATATTGAAGGTCAGCTCAACTTTTTCGGAATGCTCGAGGAGCAAAGCGTTTCAAAAGAAAGTCTGCCGAAGATGAGCGAATTTGACGAGGATCTTCTGCTCGAATATGAATTTGAAGTAACGGGAATGTACCTTTCCGCCCACCCGCTCGACCGCTTTGAAGCGTTCGCAGCCGCCGCGGGCTGCATAAGCGCGTCAAGCTTTAACGAAACGGAGGAAGCCGTACGGCTTAAAAACGATACGCGCGTTTCGCTTCTGATACGTCTTGCTTCAAAAAAGCCGTATAAGACGAAAAACGGATCAATGATGTGCTTTGCAAACGGCGAGGACAAAAGCGGAGCAGTCGAAATGATAGTTTTCCCGAACCTGTACGAGACCGTTCAGCCGCTTTTAAAGACCTCCGCCGCGCTCTATGTGGAGGGAAGGGTCTCCTGCAAGGACGATGAGCCGCCTAAGCTGATAGCCGAAGCGATACTGACGGCTGACGAGTTTTTAAGAAGCTCACGGCGCAGAAATATCTGCATAAGGTGCGATTCCTCCGACAGCGCGGTCGTAGAGCGTATAAGCGATATAGCTTCAGAATTTGCCGACGGTAACGGCGGCGAGATACTGCTGTTTTTAGCCGACAAGAGCAAGCTTGCAAGAAGCAGGAAAATAAGCAGAGTAGGTATTACCGCGCAGCTTCTTGAAAAGCTTTTTGATGCTGTCGGCAGGGAAAATGTTAAATTTATGAAGGAGAGTGCGAGATAAAATGCAGCCTAAGGATTATAAGGTCATAAAGATAGACGGAGATTATGCGGTACTGAAGGATATTTCTTCGGGAGAAGAAATGCCGATAGCCCGCGCGCTTATCCCGGAGGAGGCCGATGAGGGAACGCTGCTGCACTGGGAAAATTTAGAATATACCGTTGTCTAAGAGATGAAAATTTTGTGAAAAGTGTGGAAATATGTCCGGGCTTGTGGTATAATAGAAGCATATTCTTTTTAGAAGGAGAAAAATGCGATGTCGTTGAAAATAAATTCCGAGGAAGCCGCAGCAGGTCTGCGCTTTACGGAGATAACAGATGAAAAGTTCAATATCGAAGCGATAGTCATAAGATTTATAACCGAGCTTGACGAAAAGGATTCGCAGCTTTATACCTTTGTGACGTCGCTTCTTGCCGAATCGAACGCAAAATACCCCGACAGAGCGCAGCTTGCGGCGCGTCTTGCGGGACTTTACGGCGCGGGGCTTTATTCGATAGCCTACCGCGCGGGTGATAAGCTGGTAACGGGTCTTGCCGTAAACGCGATAAGCGACAGCTTTACGATAGATAAGGAAAATATTTCCGACGAATGCGCCGAGCTTCTTCTCGATTGTATTTTCTCACCAGATATGAGCGGAGGGGTCTTTTGTCAAAGATACTTCGACCAGAAAAAGCGCGAGCTTATAGACAAAATAAACGGCGCGGCAGACAACCGTCATCTTTACGCGGTAAACCGTTCCGGCAGACAAGCCTTTAAAGGCGAGCCGGCCGCGGTAAATTTGCCGGGCACTTTAGAAAACGCCGAAGCGATAACCGAACAGACGGCGTATGAAGCGTATAATAGGCTGCTTGACAGCGCGTATATAAGCGTAAGCTTTATCGGCGAGGGAAAAAATGTAAAAGCTAAGGAGCTTATAAAGGAGCGTTTGTTAAAGCTCTGCGCCGAGCGCGGCAGAGACCGTCAGACGATAAGGTCGTTCGTTTCCCCGTCAAAATGCAAGTCGGAGCCGTTAAAGCTGCGCGAGGAGATAGAGCAGTCGCAGTCGAAGCTCATCATGTATTTCAAGACAGACTCCGATGAATTTTTCGCGCATAAGCTGATGTGCGCGATGTTCGGCGGCACACCCTTTTCAAAGCTGTTTTCAAACGTGCGCGAAAAGCTTTCGCTCTGCTACTACTGCCAGTCGTCCTATGCGGATCTCAAATATACGATGGCAGTCGACAGCGGAGTGGAATTCGGCAATGAGGAAAAAGCCGAGGCTGAGATAATCAGGCAGCTGGAAGCGATGCAAAACGGCGATTTTACCGATGAGGAGCTTGAAAATACCAAGCGTTATCTGCGTTCCGGCGCGCTTGCCAATTACGACACGCCGGAGGGCTTGAACACATGGTATTTTTACGAGCACGCAAGAGGAACGGAATATTCTCCGCGTCAGGTGATAGAATTTACCGAAAGGCTCACGCGCGAGGACGTTATACGTTCGGCAAGGAGCTTTAAACTCGATACGATATATGAGCTTGTCCCGCAGGACGCTCAAAGCGGAGGTGAAGAGAATGCGTGAGGATCGTTTTGATATAGTAAGGGACGAAAGAACGTCGAGGAGCTATAAAATAGTCCATCACAGCTCGGGGCTCGATATACTGCTTGCGCCGATGAAGGATTTCGTCCAGACGAGCGCGATGATAGGAACGAAATACGGTTCTGTCAACAACTGCTTTAAGACCGATGAGGACGAGGACTTTGTGAGAGTGCCCGACGGCATAGCGCATTATCTCGAGCATAAGCTTTTTGAAAACGACGACAGCGATGTGTTCGAGCTTTTCGCAGAAACGGGCGCGGACGCAAACGCCATGACGGGCTTTGAGAATACGATATATCTTTTTTCCTGCACGGAAAATTTCTGCGATTCGCTGAGGATACTTCTCGATTTTGTGCAAAAGCCGTATTTTACGCAGGAAAACGTCGATAAAGAGCGCGGCATAATCGCTCAGGAGATAAAAATGACGCTCGATCTTCCAAAGCGCAGATGCTTTTTCGAGCTGTTGAACGCGATGTATCACGTTCACCCGATAAAGATAGATATAGCCGGTTCGGTGGAGTCTATAGAGGAGATAACGCCGGAGCTGCTTTATAAATGCTATGATTCGTTTTACGATCTTAACAATATGGCTCTTGCGATAGCGGGCAATTTCGATGAAGAGGAGGCTCTTGCGATATGCGACGAGCTGCTCGTTCCCTGTAAAGACAAAAAGCTCGAGGTGAGCTTTCCCGACGAGCCGTATGAGGTGGTAAAAAGGCGTACCGAGCTTAAATTTTCCGTAGGCGTGCCGATGTTCGAGATAGGCTTCAAATGCAGACCGGCGGAGGAAAAGCTGATGGTAAAAAGGGAAGTCGAGGCCGATCTTCTTCTGTCTCTGCTTGCCGGAAGAATGTCGCCAATGTATAAGGAGCTGACATCGGGCGGACTTATAAATTCCGAGCTTGGCAGAGAGGTTTTCGACAGCAGGGGAGTTTTCTCGCTGATACTTTCGGGAGAATCGAACGATCCGGACGCGGTGCTCGAATGCGTTTTAAAGCATATAAGGCTTGCGCGCGAAAACGGTCTTGACCGCGCTCAATTCGAGCTGCTGAAAAAAGCCGAATACGGCATGACCGTGCGCGAGCTGAACACGCCGGACGGATATGCGGAAAATATGCTGGCGTTCCATTTTTACGGCTTAGACACCTTCGAGCTTCAGCGCAGGATAGCGCAGGTCACATTTGAGGATATTGAAAAGGCTCTCGATGAGCTTATAGATACGGAAAATTATTCAATATCTATCATAAGATAGCGAAAGGAACTGACACACGATGAACGGCAGCGTAATATATTTAGCGGAAAAGATAAGCGAAGAGCTTGAAGAGAAGATACGGCAGAATCCCGACACGGTGTATTTCCCGAATTTCGGCGATTCTGACAATATCTTCCGACAGGGAATAACGGTCGACAGAGTATTTTTCACGATACCCGGCACGAGCTTTAATATATACTGGTACGGCTTTTTGATAGCCGTAGGCATACTGCTTGCAATGCTTTACGGCTTTAAGCGAATGAGGTCGGCGGGCATAGACCCCGACCGCGCGACGGACGCGGTGATAGCGGGCTTTATCGGCGCGATAATCGGAGCGAGGGCGTATTATATAGCCTTCAACAGCGATGTGACCTTCAAGGAATTTTTCAACTACCGCGACGGCGGACTTGCGATATACGGCGGAATAATCGGCGCGATAATTTTCGGCGGCATAGCCGCGCACCTCAGACGGCTGCGTTTGAGCGCGCTGCTCGATGTGGTCGCGCCCTGTTTTCTGATAGGTCAGGCGATAGGCAGGTGGGGAAATTTCGTAAATCAGGAAGCGTTCGGCGCGAACACCGACCTGCCGTGGGGAATGATAAGCGCGTCGACGATGGATTTCATAGCGGACAATTTTGACGAGCTTGGCGGTCAGGTGTCCTCCTACGCCCCGGTACACCCATGCTTTCTGTACGAATCGCTCTGGTGTATAGTCTGCTTTGTTTTGCTTCATTTTTATTTCAAGCACAGAAAATTTGACGGCGAGGTATTTTTAATGTATATCGGTCTCTACGGTCTCGGCAGATTTTTCATAGAAGCCACCCGCACCGATTCGCTTTATATACTCGATTCAAACATAAAGGTCTCGCAGCTTCTTGCGGCGGCGTGCGTTATCGCTTCGCTTGTGCTGATAATAATTTTCCGCAGCAGCGCAAAGAGGAGCGATTACAGATTTTTCTATCAGACGGAGCTTTCAAAATCCCAGCTTGCCGCGCTTGACGGCTATGAGGAGAGCGAGAGGCTCAAAAAGGAGCTGAAGAAAAAGATAGCGCAGGCGAAGAAGAACGGCGAAAGCTTTGCAGAGCTTGAAAAGGAGTACGATGAAAAATTCGGCAGGGCGGCTAAGGAAAAGGCTAAGGAACAAGCCGAAAAGCTCGAAGCGGAGAAAAAGGAGCTTAAAGCGCGCATAAAACAGGCTAAAAAGGACGGCAGGCGCGACGAGCTAAAGGAGCTTAAAAACGAATACGCCGTAAAATTCGGCGGAAGGGTCGAAGAACCCGAGGAGCCGGAAGAGAACAGCGGATATGTTTCTATATTAGCTCCGGACGATGATGAAGATGAAGAGGAAACAAATAATAACGGAAAGGACGTTTTGGAAAATGGGAAAAATAATTGACGGAAAGCTTGTTTCGGCGCAGGTAAAGGACAGGATAGCAAGGGAGACGGCAGAGCTTAAAAAGCAGGGCGCAGAGGTAGGACTTGCGGTAGTTATCGTAGGCGACGACCCGGCTTCAAAGGTCTATGTAAGAAACAAAAAGCTCGCCTGTGAGCAGGTAGGCTTTAATTCCTACGAATACGCGTTAAGCGCGGACACGACAGAGGCTCAGCTTTTGGAGCTTGTGGACAAGCTGAACAGCGATCCCAAGGTAAACGGCATACTCGTTCAGCTTCCGCTGCCAAAGGGACTTGACGACAAGCTTATCATAAACAATATCCGTCCGGAAAAGGACGTAGACGCGTTCCACCCCGTAAACGTCGG
>CANQCJ010000083.1 GCA_947589205.1 uncultured Ruminococcus sp.
TTCAGGGCGCGGCGGTGCTTACGGCATTTATCGGAAGTCTTTTTGTAATAAAACCAAGCTTCGGAGATCTTTCATCGCTGCCCGCTTTTGCGGGACTTTTCGGCGGTATGGCTGCGGGCGCGGCTTACACTGCCGTTCGCTATTGTACAGAGCACGGAGAAAAGGGCGCGTTTGTAGTAGCGTTTTTCTCGGGCTTTTCAACGCTGTTTTTCGCTCCGTGGCTGATATTCGATTATCACCCGATGAGCTTAGCTCAGCTTGCCTGCCTGCTTGGCGCGGGACTTGCGGCGGCGGGCGGACAGTTTTCGATAACTGCTGCGTATTCCTATGCTCCCGCAAAGGAGATATCGGTCTATGACTACACGCAGCTTATATTTACCACCTCGATAGGATTCTTTTTGTTTTCCGACACGCCGGACCTGTTCAGCTTTATAGGCTACATCGTGATCATTTCGACAGCTGTCGCTTCGTATTTTTATAATTTGAGGCGTTCCGGCTGATATGCTTTTAAAGAATAGTATTATATTTGATAAAGGTATATAAAAACAGTTGACACATTAATTGGCAATATGTTATAATATAAATATATACAAGAAAAATAAAATACAGGAGGTTTTCTGTTCAGATGAATGAAAAAATAGAACTGCTGGTGCAGAATATCGAAAAAATAATCGTCGGCAAGCGTGAGCCGATAATAAAGGTCGTTTGCGCAATGTTAGCAGAGGGTCACGTTCTTGTCGAGGACGTGCCCGGTGTCGGAAAGACCCGTCTTGTTTCCGCGCTTGCAAGCTCGGTCGACGGAAAATTCAACCGTATACAGCTCACCCCCGACATAATGCCGTCCGATATCGTGGGATTTTCCATGATAGACCCGCAGACGCGCGAGCTTGAATATAAGCAGGGCGCGGCTTTGTGCAATTTTCTGCTTGCCGATGAGATAAACCGCGCTTCGCCGAAGGCGCAGTCGAGTCTGCTGGAGGTCATGGAGGAACACCAGATCTCACTCGACGGTCATACTATCCCGCTGCCCGCGCCGTTTATGGTAATGGCTACGCAGAATCCTGTTGAAACATACGGAACATATCACCTTCCCGAAGCGCAGATGGACAGATTTCTGATGAAAATTTCTATGGGCTATCCCTCTCCGGAAGAGGAGCTTGACATAATCACCCGTTCGGAAAACCCGACCTTTACGCAGAAGCTTTCGTCGGTAATGACTATCGAGGATATAAAAAGCCATATCGAAGCGGTAAAGAGGGTAAGGTGTACTGATAACGTTAAGGCTTATATCGTGGCGCTTCTTAACGCGACGAGAAATTCCGATCTTATAAAGCTGGGAGCTTCTCCGCGCGCGGGCATTGCCATGCTGAAAACCGCCAAGGCGTATGCCTACATCATGGGCAGGGATTACGTTGTGCCCGACGATGTTAAGGCGATGATGCCGTCTGTTATTTCTCACAGACTTATGCTTTCGCCGAAGGGCAAATCCGCATATCCCGACAGCGAAGCGGTAATGGAACAGGTCGCTCTGAGCGTTCCTGCTCCGCTGAAATAAGGGCAAGTGAACAAAATGTGGAAAACGATAAAAAGTATTCTCGGCTATCTCGGCTGCATCTGCATAACTATATGGGTAGCTCTCTATATAGACGGCACCGTCGGGATAATATTGACCTTAGCTCTCGCCTGCGCGCTGCTGCTTTCATTGATATTGACTTTTATTGTAAAAAATTCGCTTAGATTTGAGACCTCGATCGACAAAACTACCGTTTCAAAAGGCGATGAGATAATTTTGCGCATTGACATAAGCAAGCGGCTGATATTGCCCGCGCCTGTTATCGAAATAACCGCGGATTGTTCGCCGCATCTTGCGCTAAAGGGTGATGGTCTGATAAAAGGCTCGGTGGCGGGAAACGAGATCAACACGATTTCCGTTCCCTACAGCGTTAAATATTCCGGCAAGGCGGAGGTCAGGATATTAAGCGTCATGCTCTCTGATTTTCTCGGGATCTTTTCGCTTAAAATAAGGCTTCCGCAGGAAAAGACGATACTTTCGCTGTCGGTATATCCGAATATCCCCGACGCAGCGGTGCAGACGGATTTTCTAAAGACGGCTTCGCGCTTTTCGGATAACGACGACGAGGAGGAAACGAACGAAACGGCGATAGGCTCTACCGGTATGCCCGGCTATGACCATAGGCAGTATTATCCGGGCGACCCGATAAAAAAGATAAACTGGAAGCTCTCTTCAAAGAGAGATATTTACATGGTAAGGCTCGATGAAAAGACGACCTCTGCCGGTCAGATGTTTTTCTATGACTGTCCTGCCGACAGCGAATCGGAGGAGGTGCTTTCTATCCGCGATAACGTCCTCGAGGGCGCGCTCGCTATGTTTACCATGCTGACAAGAGAGGGCAGGGAAGCCGTATTTTACCGTTTTAAGGATAATCTGTGGCTTAAAACGGAGATAAAGTCGCCGGAGGATATTTACCGGCTCCAGGAGGATATGGCGGATCACTGCGCCGCTTCTCCTAAGCAGGTCATACCGCCCGATTGTATCAGCAGCGGAAAGACCCCGATCTGCTTTACATCGGCGACCTCAAAGAATCCGCGTTCAGCCGCAGAGATAATACAGGCTGTTCCCGAAACGCTGCTTATCTCGGCTGATAATGCTTCGCTCAACAATATGTGTACAAATTTCTGGACTATTTCTCCCGAATTTGAATTTAAAAAGAAAACAGACTGAAAAAATCGAGGTGGATAAAATATATGGATCCCGATACAAGATCGTTCAGATCGCGGCTGAACAGATATATTTGTCCCGCGCTTCTCGGCGCGTCCGTCTGCTTTGCCGTTATCTATGCGCTTTACCGACCAATGTGCGTTTTATATACGGTGATATTTCTTGCGGCCGAGTTTCTGCTTTTTACGCTGTTTGACAAGCTGAAGAGCAAAAAAACCTTCGGCGGGCTGATGTATATGCTGATGCTGACGCTTGTGTTTTTCGGCTCGTTCAGACTGCTTTACGCGGGCGCCGTCAGCTATGACACGATGATACTGACATGGTTTTACGGTGAGCAGGGCTCGTTTGTAAACCTGCCGTATTACCTCAACGCGGTATTTTTGTTCGGCGGATTTTTTGTCATATCTATTCTTTACTACTTTACTCAGGTAAGATACCGCAGCTTAGGCGTAATGCTTTCTATTCTTTTTCCGTTTGTAATTTACGCAAAGCGCGCCGAAGAAGTTCCCGAAGTGCTCGTCACGATAATCATAACGCTGTTTATCGCCGTAATGGTACACAACCGCAGGATAGACCCCGCTTTGCCGGAGGCAAGACGCGGCAGACTTTCGGTGGATCTGTCCTATATAATAAGCATGGCGCTGTTCGTTTCGATAACCGGCGCGGTCACCATGATGATAGAAAAACCGGAGTACCAGTCGCAGCTTGAAAGAAATTCCAACTATTTTGACGTGGTGCAGACTAACGGCACCGGTTCGGCGGGCGATGAATCGCTTTCGGAGACCTCCTCGCAAAGATACGGTCTCGGTCAGCCTTCGCCGGAAATTATTTTCTATTTTGATACTTTTGGAAAACGGTCGAATTATTTTTTAAGACGTCAGTCCTATGACTATTTTAACGGCGAAAGATGGGATAACGAATCGCCCGACGGGCGCAGTTATGATGCGGAGGATTACGGAAAGACCCTTACGCCGAATAATCCCGAGTATCTTTTTGACGATATAGCTTTCGACATGGCGCAGATCGGATATATCTCGCAGGAGGAAGCCGAAGCGTCGGTGTCGCGCGTTGAAGGCCGCGTCTATGACGACAGCTTTTCGCCGATGTATCTTCCCGCGCCTTATGCGACGATAATCGACGAAGCGGAATACGCCGATTCAAAGTATACAAAATACAAGCATGGAGAGATCTTCAGAAAAGGCGCGGGCAGGAACGCGCAGGAGATCAACGAAAGCTTTGAGTTTTTTGAACCTACCGATACGTTTTTCCAAAAAGCGGTAGACCTCGGACTGAGCGGCGATGAATTTGTTTTACAGCTTGAAAATAACGATTCACCCGCGGCTCGGCGTTTGCTTGAGGATTACACCGAGGCGAGAGAACGCTACGGCGAAAGGTACGCCTATGCGGACGACAGAGTGACGCAGCTTGCTTATGAGATCACAAAGGACTGTGACAGCGATGTTGAAAGGGCTTCCGCGTTGGAGACGTATTTTGAAAAAAACGGATATAGCTACGATATTGAATATGTTCCCGAGGATCAGTCGATAGAGTATTTTATCTTCGAGAGCAAGACTGGCACCTGTACGAGCTATGCCACCGCCATGACGATAATGGCGCGTTCTATCGGGCTTCCCGCGAGATATGTTGAGGGCTATGCGGCTTTTGAAAAGCAGGGAGACAATACCTTTGTTATAAGAAGCGCGTATGCTCACGCATGGGTCGAGGTCTATATCCCCGGCTCGGGCTGGGTGACGTTCGACCCCACCGTTTCGGGATATATGCAGATACCCGAGGACGATTTTGACTCCAATACATTCCTTATGGTACTCGGCAGATTTCTCGTGGTAATAATCGTAGCGTTCGTGATAATATTCATTCTGCTGCTTGACCGCATAATCGAGCTTTTGCTGCGGCTGAAGCTTAAATTCAAAACGCCCGCGCAAAGAACGCTCTTGCTTTATGCAAACGTGATAAAGCTTGTGAATTTTTCAACGCGCGCCGATTATTCGGCTTACACGATCAAGATGCTAAGAGAATATCTGAACGAAACGCGCGGAGCTTGTCCGGAAAAGCTTTTGCAGCTTTTTGAAAGGACCTGCTTCGGCGGATATTCGCCGACAGCCGGGGAATTTAACGAAGCGTATGCCGAATACAAAAAATGCTACAAATATCTCCGCAAGATCCCGAAGCAGAAAAAGCTTGAAGGCTTAAAGGCTGCTGCGGCGGTACGATAAGTAAAAAAATTGCCCTCTGCGGTTCACATGACCGCAGGGGGCGTTTGAATTTAATTATTCACTATCCTTAAGAGTACCGAGAGAAAGCGATTTCAGATATGCGTTTATAAAACCGTCAAGATCTCCGTCCATTACCGCGCCGACGTTTGCCGTTTCGTGACCTGTGCGGTGATCCTTTACCATAGTGTACGGCATAAAAACGTATGAGCGTATCTGCGCGCCCCAAGCTATCTCCTTTTGAACGCCCTTGATGTCGTCGATCTTTTCAAGATGTTCGCGTTCTTTTATCTCAACGAGCTTGGCTATAAGCATTTTCATAGCGTAGTCTCTGTTTTGGAACTGCGAACGCTGGGTCTGGCAGGCGGTGACGATACCGGTGGGCTTGTGGATAAGCCTTACTGCGGAGGAGGTCTTGTTTATGTGCTGACCGCCTGCGCCGGAGGAACGGTATACCTGCATTTCAATATCCGCAGGATTTATTTCGACCTCCATAGAATCGTCCATTTCCGGCATAACGTCAACGGCGGCAAAGGAAGTGTGACGGCTTCCGGAAGCGTCAAACGGCGAAACTCTCACAAGGCGGTGAACGCCGGCTTCGCTTTTGAGGTATCCGTAAGCGTTTTCGCCCTCGACGATGATAGACGCGCTTTTAAGTCCCGCGTCGCCGCCTTCGAGATAATCGAGCGTCTTAACGTTAAAGCCGTGAAACTCTCCCCAGCGGGTATACATTCTGAAAAGCATCTCCGTCCAGTCCTGAGCCTCCGTTCCTCCCGCGCCTGCATGGAAATTAAGTATAGCATTGCTTTTATCGTATTCGCCTGTGAGCAGGGAAGCGAGCGTTAATGATTCTATATCGTTTTTGAGCTTTTCAAGCTCTGTCTTTATTTCATCGACAAGCTCCTCATCGTCCTCCTCGGCAGCCATTTCTATCATGACCTCTATATCCTCGGAAGAGGAAACGAGCTTTTCATATTTTTCGATATTGCCTTCAAGCGTGCGGGTCTCCTTTAAGACCGGCTGACTTTTTTCCGGGTCGTCCCAGAAGCCCGGCTCTGCGGCTTTTTCCTGTAATTCGAGTATTCTTTCTCGGCTGTTTTCGATGTCGTAAACATCGTGCAGCTCTTTTATTTTTGGTCGGCAGCCTTCAAGCTCCGATTTCAGGTTTTCAAGAAATTCCATAAAAATCTCCTTATTTCTATAAATATTATACGAATGGTCTTAACTATTGATCCGTCTGCGGCAGTCTTTTGAAAAACCATGAAGCGAAAAAGAGAGCGGTTACAAACGAAAGTATGTAGGAAAGCGGTTGTGCTTCTTCTATGCCGTGAAGTCCTCTCAGATCGGCGAGAATGATTATCGCGGGAATGAAGTAAACGCCGTTTTTGAGCGAAGAGATAAGCGAAGCCTGAAGCTTCTGTCCGGTGCTTTGAAGCTGCATTTCCGTTACAACGCTAAAGGGGAGAAAGAGCAGTGAAACGCATTGCAGTCTTAACGCTCTTAATCCTATCTCTATAACAGCCGGATCGTCTCTGAAAATTCCGATAAGCGGGGCAGCGAAGATAAACACGAGCAGTGAAGCTATGCCGACGACGCATTCGGAGAAAACGAAGGTAAATTTAAAGGCTTCGCGGACGCGGCTGAATTTTTTCGCGCCGTAATTATATCCGCTGACCGGCTGAAATCCCTGACCTATGCCCAGTCCGACCGAGAAAACGAACATAACTATTTTTGTAACTATACTCATAGCCGCGACAGCTTCATCGCCGTATAACGCCGCGCTGTTGTTGAGCAGCATAGTGGAAATGCTGCTGAGTCCCTGCCTGAGCATACTCGGCAGACCGGTCGTCACGATGTCCTTTAAAATAGAAAGCTTTAATCTTATCATTGACGGGGAAATTTTAATTATGCTGTGACCTGTGAGGAATATTCCGAGAAGGATAGAAAAGCTGACGACCTGAGAGAGCGCGGTAGCAAGTCCCGCGCCGGAAATGCCCATTTTCAAGCCGAACATAAATATAGGGTCTCCCGCGATATTGAGTATCGCTCCCGCGGTCATGCCGATCATGGCGAGAGAAGCCTTGCCCTCGTATCTTAATATGTTGTTCAGCACAAAGCTCGATACTGTAAACGGCGCTGCATATAGGATATATTTAGCGTAGTCCATCGCATAGGGAGCTATTGTGTCGGTGCTTCCGAGCAGAAATATCAGCGGTCTTAAAAATATAAGGCAGACGATCTCGATAACCGCGCCGAGCGTCAGCGAGGTAAAGAAAGCCGTCGAAGCGTAGACAGAAGCGGTGTGCGAGTGTTCCGAGCCGAGCAGTCTTGAAATTACGCTGCCCGAGCCTTGACCGAACATAAATCCGACCGCCTGCAATATCGCCATAAGTCCGAATATGACCCCGACAGCTCCGCTTGCGCTGTTGCTGCCGAGCATTCCGACAAAGGCGGTGTCCGCCATATTGTAGAAATTAGTCACCAGCATTGTCAGAGTGGTAGGAATGCCGAGCTGAACGACGAGCCTTGAGACCGGCGTTTCTGTCATACGCGAAAGCTGTTGTTTTTCCGCGTCATTCATTTAAAGATCCCTTCCCGCTAAAAAAATTTCCTCCGAACTTTTTTAAGCCCGGAGGAAAAGAATTACTTCTTGATCATTGAAGCAACTTCGTCTGCGAAATTGTCCTCTTTCTTTTCGATTCCCTCGCCGCGCTCAAAACGAACGTAATCGGCGATAGAAATGCTTCCGCCAAGCTGTTTAGCTGTCTGTGCAACGTGTGCTCCTACGGATACCTTGTCGTCCTTAACGAAAGCCTGATCTACAAGGCAGTTTTCGGTATAGTACTTTCCGACCTTGCCCTCGACGATCTTGACCTTGACCTGTTCGGGCTTGTTAGCCATCTTAGGATCGTCAGCCATCTGAGCGAGCATGATCTCTTTTTCCTTATCGAGCACCTCTGCGGGCACCTGAGTTCTGTCAAGATAAGCGGGGTTCATAGCCGCTACCTGAAGCGCGCAGTCCTTGCCCACCTCATATACCTTATCCGCGTCAAGGTCGGTGTCGAGCTTGACCATAACGCCTATGCTGCCGCCGCCGTGAACGTAGCTTACAAGAGTGCCCTCGAGTCTTGCGAATCTGCGGACAACGATATTTTCTCTTATCTTCATTCCGGCAAGCTCTGTAAGAGCTTCGTCAACGGTCTTATCCGAACCGCTGAGCGTGCAGGCTTTGAGCGCGTCAACGTCTGCGGGAGCTTTTTCGATAACGGTCTTTGCTACTGCGTTTACGAACGCCTTGAAATCCTCGCTCTTAGCGGCGAAATCTGTTTCGGTGTTTACCTCTACTAAAGCTCCGACGCTTCCGTCTACTACGGCTTCAACAAGACCCTCGGCAGCAACTCTGCCGCTCTTTTTAGCCTGTGTTGCGAGACCCTTTTCGCGAAGGATCTCTATCGCCTTTTCCTGATCGTTGTCGGTCTCGACGAGCGCTCTTTTGCAGTCCATCATGCCGACGCCGGTAAGCTCCATAAGAGCCTTTATATCCTTAACGGTTACATTAGCCATTTTAATTTTCCTCCTGCAATATTTCAGACAGCGTCCGTTTAAAAAGCAGACGCCGTCCGTTAAATTTCAATAATAATTATTCCTCAGCCTCTGCTGCAGCGGCAACGTCCGCGTTGTCAGCGCCCTGTCTGCCCTCGATGATAGCATCGGCCATGCAGCCTGCGATAAGCTTTACCGCACGGATAGCGTCGTCGTTTCCGGGGATAACATAATCAACGTCGTCCGGGTCGCAGTTGGTATCAACGATAGCGACAACG
>CANQCJ010000084.1 GCA_947589205.1 uncultured Ruminococcus sp.
GTAAACGGCGAACCCGCCTGCGCGAACCGATTTCTCATGGATAAGCTCAAGGAATGGGGCTTTGACGGATATTTCGTTTCCGACTGCTGGGCGATAAGGGATTTCCACGAGCGCCATATGGTCACAGCCAACGAGCTTGAATCGGCGGCGTTGGCTTTAAAGGCGGGGTGCGACGTAAACTGCGGCTGTACCTACGTCAAGCTTATGGCTGCGCTTGAAGCGGGGCTTATCGAAAAAGAAGATATCCGCCGCGCCTGCGTCAACGTTATGAAAACGAGGATACGGCTCGGTATGCTCGACGGAGAACAGGAGAAATTCCCCTATGAGGTGATAGCCTGCGAGGAGCACAAGCAGGCTGCGCTGAGATGCGCGGAGAAGTCTATGGTGCTTCTTAAAAACAACGGTGTACTGCCGCTCGATGAGAGCAGGCTGAAGACTGTCGCCGTGATAGGTCCTAATGCGGACAGCATTGCCGCTCTCGAGGGAAATTACTGCGGAAGATCGGATAAATATGTTACATTTTTAAGAGGTATGCAGGAACGCTTTAACGGCAGGATAATTTATGCCGAGGGCTGTCATCTTTTTAAGGACAGGGTGAGCGGTCTTGCGATGAGCGGGGACAGATATGCGGAGGCTGTCGCTTCGGCTAAATCGGCTGACGCCGTTGTGCTCTGCGTTGGACTTGACGCTTCTATCGAGGGCGAAGAGGGAGACACCGGAAATGAATTTTCCTCCGGCGACAAAAACGATCTTCGCCTGCCCGAATGTCAGCGCATACTTATCCAAAAAATAACCGCTCTCGGCAAGCCGACCATCATCGTCTGCGCTGCCGGAAGCGCGATAAACACCGAAAGTGATCCGGACGCGCTTATCCACGCTTGGTATCCCGGCGAGGCGGGCGGCACTGCGCTTGCGAAAATAATTTTCGGCGATGTCTCGCCGTCCGGAAAGCTGCCGGTGACGTTTTACAAAACGGCTGACGAGCTTCCCGGTTTTACCGACTATTCTATGAAAGGACGCACCTACCGCTACACGAAAGATAATATCCTCTTCCCGTTCGGCTTCGGACTTACTTATTCTAAGATCGTCTGCGAAAAGCTGAGCTTTGAAAACGGCAGGGCGGCTGTTGATGTTGTCAACATCGGCGAAAAGGACTGCGAGGACGTTATAGAGCTTTACATAAAGGACGACTGCGAATTTGCCGTGCCCAACGCGGCACTCTGCGGATTTAAGCGCATCAAGCTTCAAGCCGGTCAACGCAAAACCATCGAGATACCGATAGACAAAAAAGCTTTTACCGCCGTCGACGAACAGGGCGCAAGAAAAGTATTTTCAAAGCGTTTTACGCTTTTTGCAGGCACCTGTCAGCCGGACGAGCTTAGCCAAAGGCTCTCTCGGAGCGACTGCGTGAGCGTTGAGATAGAAATTTAAAAACACGATACCGATAAGGGCGTTATGCTTTTGTCGGTATCTTTTTTGTGCAAAAAAGAAATTTATTTGAATTTTTTATGTAAGTGTTGCTAAATGAACGAAAAATATGTTATAATTATAAGGATAAGGGGGAACGCTGAAAAAATGTTAAAAATGAATTTAAAAAAATATATCTGTCTTGCGGCAAGCGCGGCGATAATGACCGGCTGCGCACAAAGCGCGCCGAAGGACGGAGAAAATACTTCGGGAAACAAGGAGGATATTATGACCGCTGCAATCACAAGCGAAAACGTGAAGCTTATAGGACGCACTCACATGATAGACGATACGCTCTGGCTCGCGCTTTCGGGAACGGGGATAGAATTTGAATACACCGGGACAAGGCTCGATGTGACCCTCGAGGGCGATGAAGCCGCTTCTATCTCAAAAGACCCCAACAATTATTCAAGAGTGGGTATCTACGTCGACGGTGAAAGAGTTATCGACCAAATGCTGGAGCTGCCGGAGACAAGTCTGACGGTCTTTGAGAGCGAACAGCCCAAGACCGTGAGCGTTAAGATACTGAAGCTGTCGGAATGCGCTATGAGCACCTTCGGCATAAAGCCGCTGTCTGTCGGCGAGGGCGGAAGCGTTAAGCCCGCTGAAGCTAAAAGCAAAAAAATCGAATTTATCGGTGACTCAATAACCTGCGGCTACGGCGTTGACGACGAGGACCCCGAGCATCATTTTTCCACAAAGACCGAGGACGTTACGAGAGCTTACGCCTACAAGACCGCGCAGAAGCTCGACGCCGATTACAGTATGTTCTCGACAAGCGGCTACGGTATCATTACCGGTTACACCGACACCGACCAAAAGCATGAAGAACAGACCATTCCGCAGTATTACCGCTCGCTCGGTTTTTCCTACGGAAAATTTGCCAAGTCTCAGCCGCCGCAGGATATCGAATGGGATTTTTCTAAGTTCGTTCCCGACGCGATAGTTATAAATCTCGGCACTAACGACGACAGCTACTGCAAGAACGATATGGACAAGCAGGACGAATATTCGGCGGCTTATGTGGAATTTTTAAAGACCGTCAGAGAGTGCAATCCCGACGCGCCGATACTTTGCACCGTCGGCATAATGGGCGGCAGGATATATCCCGCGCTCGCCGCGGCGGTCGACAGCTACAAGAACGAGACCGGCGACCAAAACGTCTCCTGCTTTAAATTCGACGAACAGCTTGCCGAGGACGGCTATGTCGCCGACTGGCACCCGACCGAAGCGACGCACGAAAAGGCTTCGGACGCGCTTGTAAAGGAGCTGGAAAAAATATTATGATATCAAAAGGAAGCGTAACTTAATATGTATACATACAAGGAGCTTGCACGGCGCGCGGAAACGCTTGTTATCTTCCGCGGGCTTTATTCCGATAAAGCCTTCGGCGAGCTTGTCAAAACGCTCGAAGCGGCTGACGATGACAAGGAAAAAGCCGAAAAGCATTACTGCGCTTTTTTAGCCTCGCTTTACGGCTTCGGCTGCGATTTGACCGAGCATATCGTGAAGATAGTTTTAGAGGACGACAATCTTTATATGATAAAAAAGGGCGCTAAGGAAAAAACGCAGAGCGCGCTCGACGAATGCCTGAACAACGAGCTTGAAACGCTCAAGGCTTTTGCAGAGCTTGACTGCGGCAGTCTGATAAAAGCGATAGAGCTTGACGGCGCGCCGCTGCCGCGTTTTGAAACGCACGAGGTCGACCTTAAAGAAATTTACGCTAAACGCATAAGTGAGATAGATAAATGCGGCTACGGGATCTTTGCGCGGCATCACGTTTTTCTTGTCGAAAACGCTTCGCTCGTGCCGGTCGAATACCCCGACCCGATAAGGCTTTCGCAGCTTTCCGGCTATGAGCGCGAGCGCGGCGAGGTGATCGGCAACACCCTTGCGCTTATAAACGGCAAGCCGGCGAATAACGTTTTGCTTTACGGCGACTGCGGCACCGGAAAATCCTCGACGGTCAAGGCGATAGCCAACGAATACGCTTCAAGAGGTCTGCGGCTAATAGAGCTTAAAAAGAAACAGCTTCACGAGCTTCCCGCGATAGTGCGCCGGCTTGCGGCTAATCCGCTGAAATTTATAATTTTTATCGACGACCTAAGCTTTACCGAGGACGATGAGGATTTTGCCGCGCTCAAAGCGATACTCGAGGGCGGCGTTTCCTGCGCAAAGACCGACAATTTGTGTATCTATGCGACCTCCAACCGCAGGCATCTCGTGCGCGAGACCTTTTCCGCAAGAAAAGGCGACGAGATACATTTTAAAGACACCATGCAGGAGCTGCTGTCGCTTTCCGACCGCTTCGGACTTACCGTGACCTTCGTAAAACCCGACAAGAAGCTTTATCTTGAAGTGGTGGAGGCTCTCGCTAAACAGTATGACATAAAAGCTCCGATAGAGGAAGTAAAGAACGGCGCGGAGACGTTCGCGCTCTCTCGCGCGGGACGCTCCCCGAGAGTTGCAAAGCAGTATATTGAATATTTAAAGGGCAGGGAGGAACAGTAAAATGATGCCGAGACTCGAATATGTAGAATGTATCACCGACAAGCAGCTGAGCGATCTGTCGGAGCTTGCGGGCAGGATATGGAGAGAATTTTTTCCCGCGATAATCAGCGAGGGTCAGATAGAATATATGCTTGAAAAATTTCAGTCCTTTGAAGCGATGAAAAAACAGGTCGCGGAAGAGGGTTATCACTACTACAGCGTCAGGATAGGCGGCGAGGCTGTCGGTTATTTCGCGGTCTGCAAAAAAAGCACCGATATGAAGCTTCTCCCGGAAAACGCGCTGTTTTTATCGAAGCTTTACCTAATAGAGGATATGCGCGGCAAGGGTATCGCAAGTCTGATGTTCAAGCAGATAAAGCATATCGCGCGCAAGGAGGGCTGCGAGCTTATCTGGCTGACCGTCAACAAGGGCAACGAACACGCGATAAAGGTCTACAAAAAACTCGGTATGCACCTTATCCGCGACGAGGTGACGGATATTGGCTCCGGTTATGTAATGGACGACCACGTTTTCGGCATTATGATATAATTTCGCCGCAAATGTACATTTTTTTTGTGCAAAAGCTAAAATATCATAAAAACCGCTTGACAACATCAGGTTTTTTTGATATAATATTATAGTCCGATAAACCAACGGACTGTCTGGATTTTCTTCGGACAAATGAGCTATTAGCTCAGTTGGCAGAGCATTTGACTTTTAATCAAAGGGTCCGGGGTTCAAATCCCCGATAGCTCATTAAACAGCCGTACAGCAATAACGGCAAAGCCTGAACCGCGTCTAAAAGCGCGGTTTTTTTGCTGCATAAAAATATGCAGTATACATATATAAAAATACCATATATGATATATCGGCCGAAGATCATAATATACATATGGTATTTTTGACTGTAAATATATCCGCGCATCGAAAAAATTGATAAGGAAATTTATAGCAATAGATCTTAAAAAATTAACAAGTCATTTATCAACAATTTATTTTTTTGTAGTATAGTAAAAGTGTATGGTTATTTGGCGCGTTTTGCGCGCACTTAAATTCATTTTTTAAGGAAGCTTTATTTTATGGATACCGCTAACATAGATAAAAATATGGATAAGTTTGCTGAGGAAACTATAATCAACGGCTTTTTGCAGATCGCCCGCGTCGACCTTATGACGGGGGAATTTGTCTATCTCAAAAAAGACAGCGAATTGAGCAGCAGCCTTGAAAACGTTTCGGATATTTATGAATATATGAGGCTTTTGGCTGACGAAAGGTACGTTTTTCCCGAGTACGTTGAGGAATATTCAAAATTTTCAGACCCCGAATACGTCCGCGGAAGGATTTTCGGAGGGGAAAAAAAGATCGTTTTTAATTACCGCAGAAAGCTTTCCGACGGCGGCGGAAAATGGGTGGTTTTCACTATCCAAGCGCCCGAGGACTGCTCCGAACAAAAGCCGTGGGTCGTTTTCAGCCTTATGGAATCGGATATCGGCACGACCGCGCTCACCTCGGCTATGTCCGCTCTTTCTATGATATATCACAAGATCCTGAGCATAGACCTTGTAAACGACAGCTTTGAAATTATCAAGACCGAGAAAAACGACCGTCCGGGCGAGGGTGTGACTAAAATAACCGATTGGTTTAGAAATTTCGCCATTCAGGGCAATGTCCACGAGGAGGATCTTGACGTTTATTTTGATTTTGTCAGCGTTAAAAAAATCAAAGAGCATTTTCTTAAAAGCTCAGCGCGAATGTCCTGCCGCTACAGGCGCAGGTGTGCCGAGGGCGGTTACCGCTGGGCGCAGATGGATCTTATACCCGGTCCGAGCGCTGCTGCAGCTCGGGAGCTTAAGCTTATCCTTTTTGTAAAGGACGTTCACGATGAGCATATCGCAGAGCTTCACCATCGGCAGGAGCTTATTGATAACTTTAACCGCGATGCGCTCACGCTGCTTTACAACCGCCGCGCTTTTCAGGATGACGAGGAAAAATTCAAACGCTCCGACGATGGGCGTGTATGCTGTCTGTATATTGACGCGAACGGTCTGCATGAGATGAACAATCATCTCGGTCACCAAAAGGGCGACGATATGCTCTGCTGTATTGCCGATACGCTTAAACAATTTTTCCCGGACGACAGGGTATACCGCATAGGCGGCGATGAATTTGTCGTGCTGAGTACGCACCTGACGACCGAAAATATCGCGCGTATCCTGCCGGAGATACGCGCGGCGCTGGCTGAAAATAATTATGAGATCTCGGCGGGCGCTGCGGAAAATGAAAGTCAAGCAATTTACAAGACCGTCGGCGCGGCGGAATTGGCAATGCGGCGCGACAAGGAGGAATATTACCGCCAGAATGCGCACATAAGAAGAAAACGCACGATGAACGAGGAGCTTGAACAGATACTCGCGCAAAAGCAGGACGAGGAATATTTCCTAAAGCTTATCTCCTCAAAATATGCCGGCGTTTACTATGTCGATATGGACAACGACACGATAAGATATATCTACATTCCCGATTACTTCAAGCATATGCTGCAAAATTCCTCCTTTTCCTTTAAAAAGGCGATAAAGCTTTATGCGGAAAAATACGTGCAGACTCAATACTATGACGGCTTTTTAGAGCTTACCGACCCCGTAAAGCTGCGCGCAAGGCTCGACCAAGACAAGTCGGTCATTTACGATTACCGCAAGGTCGACGGCGTTAAAATGACACTTAAAATTACCGATTCCGCTAATTCTCACAAGGCTAAAAACGAGACTGTGTGGATATTTACCTCGGCTGAGGAATGATAAAACGGAGACTTCACTTTTGTGAGGTCTCCTTTTTTGTGCAGCCTAAAAAATTATGCGCGGTATATTTGCCTGTATATTTATATCTATATATGGTATTTTAAAATTTATGCAATATCTCATACGGTATTTTAATATAACTCCGTATAATAACCATCGCCGATTTAAATGCAAACGGCGATCATTTCGGCAATACTAAAATACTTCATATCTTAAAATTTACGATCCGTATATTCTTTTCCGTATTTCCCCATATAACAGTATAGATATTATTTCCATAAACTTTTATATCCCCCACGACCTCACCGCCGCAAAATATCCGATCTATTACCGAACCGGTATCTATCGAAATTCGTTGTATTGATTTTGAAAAATCACCGACAATTACCGAATCTTCAAAAAAATCAAAATAAACGCAGCCGTTTTTTAACGGAACAGACCATTTTAATTTGCCGTCGTTTACAGAAATATCATTTATGAAGCCGTCTGCTCCCGACGTGCCGAAAATAATATCGTTTTTGAAAAAACACAGCTTGGAATAAAGCCGCGGGATCGTTCTGAAATTAAATATCTCGCTTCCGCCGTGCATATCGAGACATATCAATTCGGTCGAGTTTTTTACCCAAAATAATTTATTTTCGTAAAGATAAATTTTGCAGTCAAGCTGAGGTCCTTCAAATTTTCTTTTGTGTTTCCAGACAATTTTTTTATCTTTTATGTTATACTTTAAAATTCCCGCAGCCGTGAAATTTGTATATCCCAATGCGATATTATTTTCATCTATCCTTTTAGGACAATACAGCTTATCAATGCGCGGAAGCTTTATTTTTTCTATAATTTCTCCGCTTTCCTTTTCAATTAAAAGGAGACTGTCGTTTCCAAAGCAAGAAATTTTATTTTCAAAAAAGATAATTCTCCCGCAAAATAAGGCGAATTATTTGAAATATTTTTTTCGCAGACAACCGATGACCTTTCCATATCGAAAATTATAAAAAATTTTCCGCAGACCAAATAAAGAAATTTCTCATCAACAAAATGAGAATTTATTTTTCCTTTTGAAAACAAACAAAATTTTTTAACGGCAGAGTTTTCATCGCAAACAAACAGATCTCCGGCATAAATTATTATTTTTTCATTGTATTTTTCAAAAAAGAAATCGGACGAAAGAGAGAATCTTCCCTCGAGGATGATCTGACCTCCCAAACCTTTTTCCGTATCTATCATATGAAGTATCTTTTTTCCCGGACGATCTTTTTCGGCAGGCGAAATATAATAAATTTTTCCGTTATCAAAAAACAGCGGACATTCAAATTCAAAATTTTCGGATCTTTCATTTGTGGGAAGAGCATATTCCCGGATAACATTCATCTGCGTTCACTCCGTTTTTGTCTTTTTATTAAGTATAGCATTTATTGTTGCGTTTGTCAAGGTATATATAATGCGGGTGGGTGTAAAAAATCTCGCAAATCCCTTCATTTTAGGGGATCTGCGAGCGATGTGCGTGCTGACTCATATGGGAATTTAACCAAGCCTTTAGAATTTTGTATCTTGTAATAACTTGTCAAAAATCCCTATTCTGCGCGGTTTGTGAAAGATACAGCGTTTCTGTCTTTTATTTATTTGCCCTGACTTTTCATATCAATAAGTCCCAAATAAGTCCCATGCCATTGGATATTTCTGCTTACAATTAACGGTATCAGCGCAGTTTTGTGTTGATACCGTTTATTTAGGGTAAGCCCGGTAAAACAAAAGAAATCGACAAGAAAAAGGCGATTTTACATTATTCTGAAAGCTGTAACATTTTAGTTTAAGGTGTTACGGCTTTATTCTGTCAAAAGGTAAACTGCGATCATATAAAGATGTGTTCATTCGTCCTTTCAGCAGACATTCATTTGTCTTTTATCATATCTGCCACTTTTAACGCCACATAGAATTTATCAAGGTTGTGATTTGCCTCATGCAGACCTTTGGGTATGTAATCAGGTTGGTCAACAATATC
>CANQCJ010000085.1 GCA_947589205.1 uncultured Ruminococcus sp.
CGCGTCTGTCGTCCACGCCATAGACCCCGACGCGTCGAGGATCATGCCGACATCTGCGGGATTTTCGCCGATGTACCAGGATTTAAGGTCGAGGTCGAAGGTCCTGCCGTCGTCGCCGTTGACAGCGGCGGTCTTGTCGGTGTGGAGACCGAGGGAGGTGTTGTAGTAGGTATCGCCATCGTTTTTGCGCGTGTCGATCTCATTATTGTAGGTGAAATCTTCAAAATTGTCAGCTTGAAAATAGTCGGCGTCCGCTGTGCTGCCGGCGGAATCGGCGGAGGTTCGGACGGGAGACGGGGTAAGGAACGCGTCCGACGCGGCTGAGGTCAACGCTATCAGCCCGGCAAGAAATCCCGCAGCCGTTCTTCTCAAAATTTTGCTCATCACTTTTCACTCCTTGTGTTTATATATCCTTAACAAAAATTCAAATTAAAATTAATAATTAACCTCGCATAAAAGGCTATTATTTATAAGTATATCACTATTAAAAGCGTTTGTCAACAGGTAATATAAAATTTTTATTATTTTTTAAGCAAACAGTACAATAGAACGGACTATTTGTAAAAAAACTGTTAACTTTGTGAAAAGGGGTTTACTTTTGAGTGAAAATGTGTTATCATTTTTGTAGCAATTATTTTTTCAATACTTTTTTAACGTTCGATCACGCATAGGTGCAAATCTTATGAAAAAACTGGAAAATCTGACGCGCGCTCAGCTTGAAGATCTGCTCGTTCAGCTTAGGGCTCATACGCTCTCGGTCGAAAAAAAGCTTGCGGATTCTCAGGCAGAGCTGGACAGACTTAGGTCCGATACGCACGGACAGGCTCACGACGCTTCGCCGGCAACCGCGGAAGCCTCTACACCCAAGGCCTCCGCTAAAGCGTTCTATAAGCTCGCCGCAGTGCGCATTTTGACCGTTGTTATCGTTACGGCGGCTGTAGCCGCGCTCGTTAATACCTATATTTTTCCGGTCATGAGAATTTTCGGAAGCTCCATGAGCTCTACGCTCGTTGACGGCGATATCGTCATTATGCACAAAACCGATGCCCTCGAACGCGGAGATATTTGTGGATTTTACTACGGCGGCCGCGTGCTCTGTAAGCGCGTTATCGGTACGCCCGGCGATGAGATCGACATCGACTCCGCGGGTAACGTTTTTGTCAACGGCGAGCATATTGCCGAGCCTTACATTAAGAACAAAATGCTCGGCGATTCCGACGTCGACTTCCCCTGCACCGTGCCCGAGGCTTCTTACTTTGTCCTTGGTGATAACCGCCGCGCGTCCGTCGATTCGCGGAACGCTGTTATAGGCTTTGTCTCCGAGGATCAGATCGCCGGCAAGCTTCTGCTTTGCGTCTGGCCGCTTCCGAGCTTCGGCGGTGTTGGTTGACCGTACCGGCTTTGGGGCAACCCCCCCCCCCGGTAAAAATTACCAAAAATTAATTTTTTAGGAGGATGATATCTCATGAAAAGAATTGCTGTTAGGCTGCTGAGCGTCCTCGCTTCGGCAGCTTTGTTTGCTACTGCAGTTTTGCCGGTGGGGGTAGCGGCAGCAACTTCTACTCCGGGTCACACTCATGGGGGCGGTTATGTAATTTCTGGAGAATACGATTATACTATAACTTTAACTCACCCTGATAAAGACGCAACGTTTAATGAAGATAATTCACATTATGGCGCTTATCAAATCTTTTCCGGTTCTGTTCCAAAAAAAGGAGAAGAAAATGCACCATCTGACACTGATTTAACAAATCCCGGAGACACTCATACACCGCTTCCTATTACCGACATCAAATGGGGTAATGCTTTCGGTATAACCTCCGCAATGGATCCCGATAATAAAATCCCTGCAAAGGATCGTGTAACAGATGACCAAAGAAGAACAAACATAGTAGCATTTGTTCATGCTCTTGCTAAAGCTCCTACTGGTTCTTATAGTTATGCGTTTAGTGATTTTACCGGATTTGAGAAATTTTTTGATACTTCATCAAATCTTGTTTCTGACTACCTTATTAATACATCTCCAAATGTAACCGTAACTACTGCCGCTGATGGAAAAATTTCTGTTTCAAATCTTGATAATGTAAACTACGAAAAACTTGCTGTTAGTGTTGCAGGTGTTCTTGCTGATACGGCTCATATTAACAACCGCGAATGGCTGCAGGCTTTCGCTGATATTCTCGGTGGTTATGGACAAGGCACTGGTGGCGCTTATAAGAACGTCGGTTTTGTAAATTATTTTTATGAGGGCAAAGTAAATGATGATGATTCTAAAAAATACGAGATTACTGTTCCTGCCGGATATTACATGGTAAGAGATTTATCAGGTTTTGAATCAACTGAAACAGACCAAACCTACTCTGCCCGTATGCTTTTTGTAGCTAACGATATTACTCAAAGTCTCAAAGAGGACGTTCCTGAGCTTGAAAAAACAATAATTAGAGATACCCAACAAGATTATATCGAAGATAATCCTATCAAAACTGAAGCCGCAGGCGTTGGCGATGTAGTCAAGTTCCAACTTAATGGTACACTTCCCAGTAACTACGACCTTTACCTCGGTGGTTATCAGTACAAATTTATTGATACCCTTAGTAAAGGATTAACTTTAAACGGTGAACCACCTACTTGCGTTAAAATCTATGCAAAAGGTGTATATGATTCTACAAACGATTCTTGGAATTTTAGTGATGAATTTGAAATTACACAGGATAGCTTTGATACAAATATCGGAAGTGGTCATCATCTTGATGGAACTATAGTAGATAAAGCTTATGATGTTAAAGTTGATCCTGCTGCCGCCGATCATGGACAAACGCTTACAGTTACTTTCCCTTGCTTAAAAGAAATTGTACTTACTAAGGATGGTACTAAATATGTTCTTGGATATAATTCAGCAACTAATCAATCATCGCAGATATATGTTGTATACACTGCAAAAGTGAACGAAAATGCACTTGTAAAACCTGATGATACTACATTAAACGGTAACCAAAATGAAGCTGCTTTGGAATATTCCGACAACCCGCAGTCAACTGATGATACAGATACAACTACTATTGACCGTGCTCGCGTTTACACCTATGGCGTAGACCTTGCAAAATACGATTATGCCAAATATTTTAATAAAGATCATGCCGAAGCTGCATTAGATAGTGCTGAATTTGTAATACTTAGGCTAAGTGATGAGACTGCAAATAATCACTGGCAAATAGCAACAATTCATACATATGTGACAAGCCCTAAGCGTTATGAAATTATAGAATGGAAAGATTTGAAAACGGTTGAAGCTGATGGAACTTCACTTTCTTCAAACAATGTTCTTTCCACAGTAACTGGTGATAACTTAATTAAAGCTGCAAAAGATTTTATTAAACTTGAGACTACCAACACTTATGCGTTTAAAACAGATAATAGTACAGCTGGTCATGCGACATTATGGGGACTTGATGATACAATAACATATACTTTTGTAGAAACAAAACTTCCAGAAACCAATTCTGCTGGTACATCTCCGTATGTTCAGCTTAAGCCTTTTACTATTACGCTTACAGCCGCAAAAAATGTTAACGAATACAATGGTAAAATATCTGAGGTAAATGCTACTCCTTCATTTAGTGCTAATTCTGATGTATCAATAGAAAAATTTGTTATGTCAACTGAGGCAAAAGATACTAACACCACCGGCGTAGCGCCCATCGACGTAATCAACTTCAAATACGAAAACCTCCCCAGCACCGGCGGAATGGGAGTATATATCTACTACATAATCGGCGGCGCGCTTATTGCGGGAGCAATAGTTCTGTTCGCAGTAAACAGAAAAAAGGCACGCAAAAACTAAAATTCTGACTTGCAGTACCGGAGGACGGCGTAAAAGCCGCTTTCCGGTACAGCAGTAAGGAGAGTTCTGTATGAAACGGCGAATAATCAACACAATAGCGGTCCTCGCCATAATTACAGGCATCTCCCTTCTGCTGTACCCCACGGTAAGCAATTATTACAACACGACCAAGCACCGGCGAGTGATATTGAATTACCTCGCGACGGTAGAAGAGCTGTCCGAAACGGACTATACCGACATAATCGACAAAGCGCGCGAATATAACGAAAGGTTAGCGGCGTCCCCGCCGGAGCTGATGAATTTAACGCCCGAGCAAAAAGCGGAATACGAAAGTGTGTTAGACGTCACGGGCACGGGAATAATGGGCTATATCGAGATAAACAAAGCGGACATCTATCTGCCGATATACCATGGCACGACGGATCCTGTTTTGCAGGTAGGCGCGGGACATTTAGAGGGCTCGTCCCTCCCGATAGGCGGCGTGTCGGCGCATAGTATGCTGTCGGGACATCGCGGCCTCCCGTCGGCGATGTTGTTTACAAACCTGGACCAATTAGTCGAGGGCGACCGATTTTTCATACGAGTATTAGATGAAGTGTACGCGTATGAGATCTATGAAATAGAGACAGTCGATCCGTCGCAGGTAAACTCATTGCGCATAGAGCAAGGCAAGGATCTCTGCACGCTGATAACCTGTACTCCCTACGGAATAAACACGCAGCGTTTGTTATTGCATGGCAAGCGAGTAGAGATCCCGTTAGAGCAAGAAAAAATATCCATACAATCCGGCGCGCGCCATGTAAACGCGTTTTATGTAATAATGGCGATAGAGATCCCGGCGGTAATAGTAACGATAATAACGTTATTGCGCCGCCGCACCGGAAAGAGATAAGGAGCGAAGACCGATGAAGAGAAGTATAATAAGTATAATATCGCTGCTAATGACGCTGTTAATAGTAACCATTCTCCCCATAACAGCCGGCGCAGCCCCTGATAAATACACACTAAAGCTAAGCGGCACGGAGGATATAAGGGGCGCACATTTTGAAGCCTACCGAGTTGCAGACGTTTATTCCCGGAACAAAATGTACTACAGCGGCAATTTCAAAAATTTCAACGGATCTGCGATCCAATACATAGACGGCAGCCAAGGCGTTTCGGTAGAGACCGCGATAAACACTCTCAGCGCCTACATAACCAACACCAATAACGATTCCGATTCAGATCCTATCTCTCCCGATTATAGTGCAATAATAAACGCCTTTCCATTTGAATATTCAAACATGAAAGAAGGCGTATATCTCGTAAAAATATCAAATGTTGTATATTACAACTCTGTTTTCAGCACCAATAGCTTCTTAGTATCCATTACCGGCAATAACGGCTCGAACACTGTTGAAGTCGTCCTCAAGACCACCGAGCAAGAATTAAACAAAAATCACAATATTACCGTTGTTAAAGTCTGGAATGATGACAACGGAGAAGGCAGGCCGGAAAGCATCACGGTCTCTCTCTACAGAGACGGCAGCTTATACAATACCGCTACCCTTTCCGACCTCAATTCATGGTCTACCACATGGAGCGGACTTTCCAATGAAAATACTTGGACAGTAGGCGAACCCAATGTTCCCGAAGGCTATAAAATGACTCTTTCCCGCGCAGGAAACATTTACACGATAACAAACACAAAAGACGACGGTTCTGATGATTCCAAGCCCGACACCTCCACTCCCGACACCTCGACCCCGGATACTTCCACCCCCGACACGTCATCTATCGCGGACAGCTCACATTCCGACACTTCTTCTCCGGACGATTCGTCAAGCACAGACACATCTTCAAGCACCGATACCTCGTCCTCGACCGACACCTCGTCAAATGACAGCTATTCATCATCATCATCACAAAGCGACAGCTCTCAGGGTTCGTCCTCCGATACGGATTCGGATAATAAAACGATAATAGATTCCAAGCCCGACAGCCATCCGGGCGGTTCGGGAACGCCTAACAGCTCTACCGGCGGCGGACTTCCCAACACCGGACAGCTTCGCTGGCCCGTACCTGTACTTCTTGCAGGCGGTCTTATAGTTCTTTTTGCGGGAGTTATCATCAACAAGGCACACGATGAAGAAAAGTAAAATACTTTCAAGCATTTTGATAATTTCCGGCTCGGTAATGATAGCCGCGGCTGTCGCGCTGAATACCTACAATATGTGGGATTCCACCCGCGCAGCACGTTCCGCTGACGCCGCGCTCGATCAGATCCACCAAATACAGCTTCAAAACCGCCGGTCGGCACAGTCTCAGGATCATGAGCTTGACCCGCTCGACTCACAATCTGAGCTGCTTCCTACGGAAATGCGGGTAATTACCGTTGACGGCTACCGCTACATCGGAACGCTGACCTTTCCCGCACTCGAGATAGAGCTTCCCGTCATGGACGACTGGGACGAGGAACGAATGACTATCGCCCCCTGCCGTTATTCGGGTTCTTATCTTGAAAACAACATGGTAGTCTGCGGACACAATTACAACACCCATTTCGGTCAGCTTCAGAATCTCCAGCCCGGCGACGAGGTTATCTTCACCGACGCCAACGCCGACAGCTACACCTATATCGTTGAAACGACCGAGACGCTTTCGCCGACAGCGATAGATGAAATGAAGCATTCCGATTACGACCTGACGCTTTTTACCTGTACCTATTCCAATCAGGCGCGCGTTGCGGTAAGATGCAATATGAAATAAAAAAAGACCGGGCTTACTCAGCTCGGTCTTAAATATTTTTATCCGTTTTTGTCTCCCTCATTGAGCGCGCGGGTCAGCAGATACTCTATCTCGCCGTTTATCGAGCGAAAATCCTGTTCCGCCCGCTCTGCCAGCTTGCTCCAAAGTGACGGCGAAAGCCTGAGGACTATCTGTTTGCGCGCCGACTCCTTTTGCTTAGCCTTGGTCTCGCGCTCTTTTATCTGACGCTCCAACGCTTCAAGCTGCTCTAATCTCTCCTTCAGCTTCTCCTCGCGCTGTTCAAGCTGCCGTTCGTCCGTCATAAGATACCTCCGTTAATAGATAGATCCGCTGTTTACTATCGGCTGAGTGTCCTTGTTCGAGCAGAGCACGACAAGCAGATTTGACACCATCTGCGCCTTGCGCTCCTCGTCTAAAAGAACGATCTGCTCCTCGCTCAGGCTGTCGATAGCCATTTTCACCATGCTGACCGCGCCGTCGACTATCTTCTTGCGCGCCGCGATTATCGCCGCCGCCTGCTGACGCTGGAGCATAGCCGCCGCTATCTCTTCCGAATATGCCAAATGCGTTATGCGTACCTCTTCAATTGCAAGACCTGCAAACTCAACGCGTTTTTCAAGCTCTACCTTCATGCTCTCGGCGATCTCCAGCGAGCTTCCGCGCAGCGTTTTTTCCTTAACATCGTCATTCTCATCATTCTCATCGTCCACGATGTCATACGGATAAAGCCTTGCTATGTTCCTTACGGTCGAATCGGTCTGGATAGAGATGTAATCGCGGAAATTTTCAACGTTGAACACCGCCTTTGTCGGGTCGGTAACGCGCCATATAACCACCGCGCCGATAACTATCGGATTGCCGAGAACGTCGTTGACCTTCTGGATACCGTTGTCGAGCGTCATCGCCTTGAGCGAAACGCTCTTTTTCTCGGTTATCTCCGCCGCGGGAACAGCGCTGCTGTTCGTCATAGCCATAGCCTTTATCTTCGCCTCAGCTTCGCCCCTTGCGCGGTCATAGGCGGGATTTACTGCCGACGCGAACGGATTTACAAAGAAAAATCCGGGGTCGGTTATTGTGCGGTAGTAGTTACCGAAAAGCGTCAGCACAAGCGCGTGATTAGGCGGTACGACCCTCAGACCGCCGTAGAGCATACAGCTTATGATAAAAGCGATGATACCCACGATCATCAGCACAGCTCCGAGAGCAACATGACCCTTACTGCCGATAACTCCGCCGAGCACTGCTATCAGTATAGTAGCGATAGTTCCGAGAATGTTCAGAAATAAGACCGCCAGACCGTTCATAGGACGGCTGTCGTTGACCTTGATGTCCTTAATGTCCATATTGATTTCCCCTTTTAAAAATTTTTGTAATTAAATGATATCATTGTGATATCATTATATCATCAAAACATTACATTGTCAATCGTTAATTTCCACAAACTTTTCTATAAAAAATATTCAAATTTTACGAATATTATATAACACTATTGACTTTATCGAAAAAGTATGCTATAATGTACACAATAAAAGCCCTGACATGAAAGACCTTTTTGTCTGACGTGGAAGCGCAGATGTACGTTACGATCATTCACGCGCGTGCTTTCGCAGCTTTTAAGGGCTAAGAAAGGGCGCGTTTTTTTGCGCCAAAATTTCTATAATTTATAGGAGGGAAAGACTATGAACAGGATCGCACTTATCGGCATAATGGTAGAAAATACCGATTCCGTCCCCGCTCTCAATCAGCTTCTCGGAGAATATTCCGACTATATCCGCGGAAGAATGGGTATCCCCCAGGCGGGCGGCAGGATAAACATGATAAGCGTTGCGCTCGAAGCTCCAGCCGACACGATAAACACCCTATGCGGCGCTCTCGGCAGGCTTGACGGCGTAACGGCTAAAAGCATTTTCGCAAAAGAGGAGTGAAGCGGTAATGGCTTCAAATACCGAGCTTATAAAAGCTCTCTATAACGGCGAAGCGTTGGACGCCAAAGGCTATGAGCAGCTTATTGCGACCCACACGCCCGAGGACTTCAGGCTTATTTCCGGCTATGCCGATGAGGTAAGAAGAAAAT
>CANQCJ010000086.1 GCA_947589205.1 uncultured Ruminococcus sp.
TAAGCTGACTAACAAAGCCGTTATCGAGGCTCTCGACGGTCTGCCGCCCGCAAAGCTGCACTGCTCGGTGCTCGCCGAACAAGCCACAAAAGCCGCTCTCGCCGACTACTACCGCAAAAACGGTATCGACCCCGAGCCTATTATCGGTAAGATCGACGACTGCGCCGATTGTGAAAGCTGCGGCGCATGAGCCTTACTCACGTTGAAATTTTTACCGACGGCGCGTGCTCCGGCAACCCCGGTCCGGGCGGCTGGGGGGCGGTGCTTCGCTGCGGCGATACCGTTAAGGAGCTTTCAGGCGGCGAAGCCGAAACCACTAACAACCGCATGGAGCTGTCCGCCGTTATAGCCGCGCTGTCGGCGTTGAAACGCCCCTGCCGCGTTACACTTACAAGCGACTCGAAGTACGTCGTCGACGCGGTCACTAAGGGCTGGGCGAAAAAATGGCAGGCGAACAGCTGGGTGAAGCCCGACAAAAAGCCCGCGCTCAATCCCGACCTCTGGGAAAAACTCCTCGCCCTCCTCGACGTTCACGAAGTGACGTTCGTCTGGGTCAAGGGTCACGCGGGTCACCCCGAAAACGAACGCTGCGACAAGCTCGCAGTCGAACAAAGCAAAAAATGGAGCGGTATTTAGCCGCTCCTCTTTTTTTATTATTCCTTCGGCTGCCCCATTATGATACCGCGTCCGTTTGTGGAAATGTAGACCCTGCCGAAAACCTTGGGGTCGCCGGAAATAACGTTGTTGACGTTGCCCCAGCGTTGGGTGTCGTCGTTGATGCGCTTCCAGGTCGCGCCCTTGTCGGTGGACATATACACTCCCCTGCCCTCGTTGTTGGCTTCGCCGAGCATGAACAGCGTCAGATAGTCCGCGCCGTCGGCGGCTTTGCCGAGAGAAACGCAGGAGCAGTCTTGGATATCCTTGGAAACCGGAACGAACTCCGCGTCGCCGTCCGCGTCAAGGTAGTAAACGCCGCCCGCGCCGACACTTATCCACAGGTCGCCCTCGACCGTCGGGGCAGCCTCATAGGTGAAATTGGCAAGCAGCATCTCCGCGATGACCTCCCAAGTCTCGCCGCCGTCCGCAGTCATGTAAAATTTACCGTCTCTGGTAGCATAGAACCTGTCGGGATTTACCTTGTCTGTCTCGATTTGACAGCCCGCCGGCAAGCCCTCGACCTTTGTCCAGCTTTCGCCGAAATCACGGGTCAGATAGACGGAGCTTCCGGGCGCGCCGGGCTGCCAGAGCAGCGTTTTGCCGTCCGCAGACAGCTTGACCGTGCCGCCCGATTTGATGAACTGCACGCCGTCCTCCTCGGGCAGAGTTGCCACCTCCTGCCAGGTTTCCGCCGCGTCTGTCGAATACCACACCGTGCCGTTGTCCTCGTCGGTCGCGCGCACCACGATGTTATAATCGAGCATCGCACAGTCGATCGAGGTCGATTTGAAATCGCCGAAATGCTCCTGCGGGGCTTTGGTCACGTCGGTGTGCTTGAAGCCGTAGAGGTCGCCGAGTATCGAATAAAGCTCCGGCGCGTTTTCATCGTTGGCGTTCGGGGAAACGAAATCGAAGATCGCGGTCTCCTCGATGCCCTGCGCCGCGACCGACAGCTTTATCGGGTTGTCCTCGACACCCGCTTTTATCGCAGTGGAAAGATTTTCCGTTTTGAAGATCGTCGCGCCCGTGCCGTACATTATTTCGTCCGCGTTGAACGGATTTATTGCAACGCCGGTCATCCACCAGCCGGGCTTGAGCTGCCCCTGCCAGTCCAGCCACTCGCACTCGCTGATGTCGAGGTCGTAGTGCCGCGCCGTCGTTTCGGGATCCCAGATGCCCGTCCAGGTCTCGCCGCCGTCAAAGCTCGTGAAAACGTTGTCGATGACCGCCCAGAGGTCAAGGGTCGTGCAGACGATCATGTTCGGGTCGCTCAGCGAGACACTCAGACCGCTGTAGCCGCAGGTGTAGCTGAGGTCGGGGGTTATTTCCGTCCATTTTCCATCTGAAATGGAATATTTTTGCACCGAACCGTTCATAACGTTATTCGGTCCGACCTTGTCGCCGAAGGTGCAGTAGAGATAGCCGTCCGAGGAAATTTCGCCCTGTATCGGCTTCATGCCGCTGTTTTTGCCGGTTTTGGCGTATGTCGGATTTTCCACTTCCTGCCAAGTTTCGCCCGCGTCGTCCGAACGGAAGATCACGTTGCCCTCGGGGCGCGCCGCGCCGACAAAGATCGTTTTGCACCTTTCGCCCGCGCTCGCGGAGCTTTTATCAAAGGCTATCCAGGTTATGCCGATCGAAAAGCCGTCCTCGCTGTAGCCGCCCTTGGTTGGAAAGCTTTCGACGAGCTTCCAGGTTTTGCCGTAATCCTCGGAGCGGAAAAGTCCGTCCGCGCGCGAACCGAAGTAGAGCACGCTGTTGTCGTTCGGGTCGATTTGCAGGCGTTCGCCCGCGCCTCTGCCGACCTCGTTGCCGCCCATGGCAAATTCTGTATCGACTTTTATCCAGTTTTCGCCATAATCGTCAGAAATAAGCATAGCTCCGGCGGAATTTGTGTACGTTCCCGCCGCGAGGTAGACCCTGTTCGGCTCAACCGGGTCGGTGGCGACGCTTTCAATTCCCATTAAATTCCATTCATCAGAGCCGATAAAGTCGGTAATGCACTTCCATTTTCCGTCAACCAGCCTGTACGCGCCGCCTATGTCGGTGCGGCAGTAGGCAAGGCCCTCTTCTGTGGGGTTATATACAATATTTGGCACAAATCCGCCGCCCATAATGGTCGCGTTGCTCCACTCCCAACCGGTGTCGACCGGCTGTGCGTTATAAAATTCCTGTTTTTGGTCGGTCGAGCCGCTATCGGCGGGCTTTTCGCCGCCGCCCTCCTTCTTGGAACAGCCCGAGAGCGCACTTCCAAGCAATGCAGCTGCGCAGCCGACAGCTAAAATTTTCAATAATTTCATATTTCCTCCAGTCTCACTTCACCTTGATAAAGTGCAGCAGCTTCGCCTGATAATCTCCCCAAAGTCCGCCGATGTTCACGCCGCACTGCATCAGCGCCGCGCCCGACAGCTTTACGTCCGGCGTTTGCTCCTCAAAGTAGTAGGCGTTCGGGTCGAGACCCTTGAGCTTAACTCTGCGTGAACGTTCGTTCGGTCTGCAAAGCACCTGCACGAACTCGAACAACGCTTCCGACTTGTCTTTTGCTACAAACATCCATGCGTCCCAAAGATTGTCAGCAAACATATTTCCAATACGGTAGTGATCGCCCGTGCGCACGAGGACGTTATATTTGTTAAATTCTGCTATTTGTCCGGGTATCGCGTCGCGGTCTGCTTGGGGAATTTTGGTAACGTCAAGCTCGTATCCGAAAGTGCCGACCATCGCGACTGCGCCGCGAGTGGCGAACGGCGTGCTCCTGCCGGCCGTATGGTTAGGGCAGTCGGAGACGTGCGCGCCCATTGCCGAGCAGGGGTAGCAGAGCGAGGTGCCATACTGTATCTTGAGCCTTTCGACCGCATCGGTATCGTCGGAACACCATATCTGGGGGGAGTAATAGAGCATACCCGGGTCGAAGCGCGCGCCGCCGCCCGAGCAGTTTTCCAGCAGCAAATGCGGATAATCGGTCGTCAGCCGCTCCATCAGCTCATAAACGCCGAGGACGTAGCGGTGCCACAGCTCGCGCTGGCGTTCGCGCGGCAGGGCGTTGGACGCGACTTCTGTCAATTGTCGGTTCATATCCCATTTTATGTATTCGATGTTCGCCGAATCGAGTACCCTTCGCATCATCGAGTATACGTAGTCGCGGACGTCGCTGCGCGAGAAATCGAGGACGTACTGCTCGCGGCAGAGGGTCAGCGGTCTGCCTTTTACCTGAATTGCCCAGTCGGGGTGGGCGCGGTACAGCTCCGAGTCGGGCGAGATCATCTCCGGTTCAAACCAGATACCGAGCTTCATTCCGAGAGAATTTACCTTATCTGCCAGATTTTTCAGCCCGCCCGGCAGCTTTTTTTCGTAAACGAACCAGTCGCCGAGTGAAGAATTGTCAGCGTCGCGGTGTCCGAACCAGCCGTCGTCCATGACAAGCATTTCGATGCCGAGCTTTGACGCCTGTTCGGCGATGGCGATGAGCTTTTCATCGGTGAAATCGAAGTAGGTCGCCTCCCAGTTGTTGATGAGGATCGGGCGGCGTTTGTCGCGGTACTCGCCGCGGATCAGGTTGCTTCTGTACAGATCGTGGAATGTTCGGGACATTTTGCCAATTCCGCTGTCAGAATATACCATCACGACCTCGGGAGCGGTGAAGCTTTCGCCCGGCTCAAGCAGCCAGCTAAAATCGCAGCCATTAATTCCCATCAGACAGCGGGTCTTTTTGTGCTGTGTGACCTCGGCTTCGGCAACGAAATTTCCCGAGTAGACAAAGTTAAATCCGTAGACCTCCCCGATATCCTCATCAGCGTTATTGGCACAAATCGCCATAAACGGGTTGTTTTGGTGAGACGATTCGCCGCGCATCGAGTCGACAAGCTGTTTTCCGTGGTGCAGGCGGCAGCGTTCGGGTGCGCGTTCACGCGCCCAGGAGCCGTTGAGGGTTATCATGTCGTATTTGTCGCTGTCTAGCTCCACGCAAGCCGAGTAAACGCGGGTCAGGGTGACGTTATCGCCGCTTACATTTTTTACCACGACCGAGCGCGTGATAACATCTAGCTGCGCGAAAGCCGTGTAGATCAGCGTGACCTCCAAGCCTGCGGGCTTGTCCTCCATCAGGACTTCAAGCGTCTGGGCTTCGTCGGGCGTGTTGGCAAAGGTTGCCGGAAGTCCTGCAAGCTTCGGCTTACCGTCGTAAATTTTGTACGATTTGTAGCGAAGATCGCAGGTGGTCGCGCCGTTTTTGTCGACGATCGAAAACGCGTGTTCGCGATAATCGCCGAGACCGAAGCAGGGGTACTCGAACGGCAGCGTGTCCATGTAGCAAGCGAGATCGCGGTTGTTGACCTCGGGCGTAAACGGGTTTTCGTCGAGTCGCAGCAGGTAGGTCAGGTCGTCATCGGGGAGCGACTTGCCAAAATAAACGTGAGCAAGATAGCCGCCCGGCGCGACCTTCAGCATATAGCAGGTGTCCTTTGCGGTGAGCTTAAAGCTCATTTGATTTTCGTTAAATTTTACAGGCATCGTTATTACCTCCGTTGTTATTTTACACAATTATTATACCACATTTTGCGCCGGATTGCAAGTACTTTAACAAAAAAAGCGGAGACCCTTTCGGATCTCCGCAGTTTAAGCAATTAAATTACTTCTTGGTTCTTACATTGCAGGTCTTGGACCACTTGGAGAAGGTCTTTGTGCCGGCAACGCGCTTGAACGCCTGTACCTTGTACTTGTACTTGGTGTTGGAATCAAGACCGCTGAATCTTGCAGTAGTGTTAGCTGTAATCTTAACAGTGTTCCACTCCTGCTTATCAGGATCCCAAAGCTGAACCTTGTATCCATCAGCGCCTGCTACTGCATTCCAATTGATGCGTACTGCATTATTGGTGCGTGAAGAAGAGGTGATGGTGGTAGCAACAGGATCGGTAGCAGCTACGATCTGGTCGGACTTTTCGCCCCAAACCGGGTTGCCCTCGGAATCTCTGATGAATGCCTTAACAACAAACTTGTACTCAGTGCCTGCCTGGAGCGGCTTAGTATTCTTGACATCGAGGTAAGAAATTCTTGCGGTGTTGTTTGCACCCTTACCAAGAGTCTTAACAGCTTGATACTTGCCGGTGCTTTCGTTAAGAACGTAAATTCTGTAACCGTCAGCAACGGAAGCTCTTGTCCAGTTGATCCTGATAGCGTCAGTCGTGCTGGTGAATTCGGGCTTGACCTCAACCTTAGAAACCTTGATCTCCTCAGCGGGAAGCTTGTCGATCGACAGCTTAACATTTACGCTTGCAGTCTGTCCCTCGTAGGAGAGTACGATAGTTCCGGTGATAGAGCCGGTAACCTTAGATGTAGCTCTTACCTTGTTGAAGCCGTCCTTAGAATCCCAAGCAGCCTCAACGCCTGTGCCCTCGAGTACCTTCTTAACAGCCGCGAGAACGTCGTCAGCAGTTGTGTCGTTGGTAGCCTTGAAGCCGTCAAGTGCAGCCTGAACATCGGGCAGTACGGTCGCGAGCTGTTTCTGCTCTACTACGCCCTTCATCGGGATAGTGATGTTTACGGGAACAGCGAGCTTGTTGTCATACTCGGAAGCGTGACCGGTCTCATGTCTGTAATTCTGTACGATGTAGAGAGAACCTAAAACAGATCCTTCAGCTTCCTCGGTGGAAGGATTGAGTACGAGCCAGCCCCAGTTATCCCAAGTGGATTCCTGATCGGACGAGGTAGAATCACCGTGACCGTCCATCTCATTCTTAACAAAGTCTTCTACAGGGAATACCTTGAATTCCTTAAGGTCAGCCGCAGCAAGTGCAGCATCGATAGCAGCAGCAAGGTTGCCGTAAATGCTGTCTTGAGTGTCCTTAGACGCATCATAGTTAGCAATTACGTTGTCAGCAATTTCTCTTGCCTTAGCAAATCTGTCTTCATAGTAGGTATAAGGAATGTTAACATTAACTTCCTTGGTGTAAACTATCTTCTTCTGTAAGTCTCTATTGCTGTAAGAAACGTGTCTTACAACGAGCTTACCGGTCAGATGACCTTTTTTATCGTTCTTGATCTCAACAAGAGTATTATTATCGGACGACTCAGGTACGATCTCTACCTGGTAGTTAGAGAAGTTGTAATCATAGTTTGCAAGCCAATTCTGAGCAGCTGCATATACATCTGCATGTGTAGAGTCTGCGCCCCAGATTCCATCAGGTGCTCCGGTGTTCCATACAGAACCGCTGTTAAGAGCAGCTTCAAGCTCAGCAGCAACCTTGTCGATTCTCTGCTCGGGAGTAAGAAGCTTTTCTATCTTAGTAGAGAACGGATATTCCTTCGACTGTCCTCTGTCAGGCCATTCGATAAGGATAGTTCCGGAAATCTCTCCTTCGCTTTCAAACGTAGGCTCTTTGAGAGAGAATGTTTGAAGCGTGTTTCTGATCGGGGACGCGCTGTCAGCCTGCGAACCGGGGATAGGATCATCGTTATCGGTCAAGGAACCGTCAACGGTCTCAAATCTCCGATAAGCAAGATACTTATTGAACTCGTTAGCAGTGTCATTGATAGCGTCCTCAGTTCTTCTGCGCTCAACGTTTTCAAGCTTATAGTCATCCCACTCTGTGGTAGCTATTTCGCTATAGTACCAGTCAGCAGCTGCACGGAATTTAGGACCATCAAAGAAGGTATTGAGATACTGCTCATAAGCCTTAATATAGTCTGCGCCATAGATCCAGTTTTCAATGTTGAATCTCTGTTCTGCAGCCTTCTTCTCATAGCCGTTTACCTTGATAGTACCCTCTACATAACCGTCGCGAACTTCGGTCGAAGGTCTCTTAGCGAACGGGTCGGTGGAATCCCAAGAGAATGTGTAGCCAAAGTCCTTAGCGGCGTCGTTGTAAGCGTTAAGGATCGCATCAGCGGTGATGTCCTCGCTGTAGAAGGACGCCTGCCAATCAAATACGGTCTGAATTACATCATACCACTTTTCGCTGTTTCTTACACCTGTAACCGCAAATACTTCATCTGCCGCATTATTTCTTGAATACCAGTACTTCTGATCCTGAGTAAGAACTTCTACCTCGGCATGGCAGTACTGTTTTCTGGTTTCCCATGCTTGTGCAGGTACATTGTCAGAATCATTATAATCAATTATGTCGCTATGACCCTTGTGGTTAGGATCGGTATCGGGGAATGACAGCGAATAAAAGATATGTATCCTACCACCGTTCTCGCTAAGAGCCTTGCTTGTTGTTCCATCAAGATTCTCAAAGTAATCATATTCAACGTCTACATAAGGATTAAGAACAACGCCAAGCGACTCAGCATATTCCTTAGCGGCGGCGATAACATCATTATAAGTAGTGGTGCTGTCGCCATTTACAGTGGTCTGATAACGATAGGTGTGGATCATGTAGTCCTGGATCTTAAGGTCAA
The DNA here is from genome assembly GCA_947589205.1 of uncultured Ruminococcus sp. GTDB lineage: Bacteria > Bacillota > Clostridia > Oscillospirales > Ruminococcaceae > YE71. The sequence goes on from CANQCJ010000086.1 coordinate 8,056, forward strand.
TATCCTTAAGAAGCTCTTCGCAGGTCTTTGTGTAAGCAGGAACAACAACATCCCAAGTAATATCCTTGCTCTCGCGCGAACCGTCATCCTTGGTCTCGTTCTTGTAGACTCTTACAGTTCCGGCATACTTGCCTTCCTTTTCGGTAGTAGGAGCTGTAAAGTTTCTCTTCATGTAGTCATATTTTTCATATACATACTGTCCGAGGATAGTTCCCTTTTCCATGCCTGCAGGAGTAACCTCGTCCTCATTGGAAAGCTTTGCGGCTGCGATAGCTGCTTTTACAGCATTGTCGATATCTTCTGCAGTATAGCTCGGAGTAATCTTGGAATAAGCTCCCTCGATGCTCTGCTGGATCTTATGAACAGCACTCTGCCAAGTCGATTCAGCGGTAGGTCCGAACTTCTTTGTACCCATTTCAATGACCTTGCCG
>CANQCJ010000087.1 GCA_947589205.1 uncultured Ruminococcus sp.
GTGGCGCAAAATACAAGTAAGGCTGGGAGTGTGGGGACTGTGCGCCGCAGGCGCACAACGAGTGCGCGGACAGCCGCAAGCCCCTATTGTCGAAAAGCCCCGAAGGGGGTTTTCGACAGTCTAAGGGGACGCTCCGGTGTGGAGCGCCCCCTTGGGTGAGATATTCAGTCCGCCACATAGGGCAGCAGAGCGAGATGACGCGCTCTTTTAATAGCCGTAGTAAGCTCTCTCTGATGATAAGCGCAGGTACCGGTAACTCTTCTCGGAAGTATCTTTCCTCTTTCGGTCATGCACTTTCTAAGCTTTGCTATATCTTTATAATCGATCTTTTCAGCTCTGTCAACACAGAACATACATACCTTTTTACGACCTCTCTTTAAAGGTCTTGCACTCTTTTCCATTTTTAATCCTCCTTACCGTAAACAAATCAGACGATCAGAAAGGAACGCCGTCGTCGTTGAATACTTCAAAATCGTCAAGCTTCCCTATATCTATAGAATCATCGGGCTGCTGGAAATTGCTGTTTCCATAGCTTGACGAGCGGTTTTGCTGCTGATAGGAATTATTGCTGTTAGACTGATATGCGTTATTCGACATATACGCGGGCTGATAAACAGATTCGCCGTTCTGTCTCGGTTCTCCGGTGAAGGAGACCTCGTCAACATAGACCTCGGTCGTATAATGCCTTACTCCATCCTTATCATAGCTGCCTGTGTGGAGATTTCCCACAATAGCGATCATTCTGCCCTTTGCAAAATAGCGGCCGATAAATTCCGCCTGGTTTCTCCATGCAACGCAGTTTATAAAATCCGCCTGACGCTCCTCGCCCTTGCGGACGAAATTACGGTCAACGGCAACGGTAAATCTTGTTATCGCCACGCCCGTCTGCGTCTGATTGACGACAGGATCTCTCGTGAGCCTGCCCATAATAACAACTTTATTCAACATGACACATCGTCCTTTCGGTCAAAAAGCCAACGAACGATCACTTTACAGTGATAAGAAAACGCAGAACGCCGTCTGTAATGCCGAGAACACGCTCAAGCTCGGCAGGGAATGAGGTCTCGGAAGTAAACGTCCAGAGAACATAGTTACCCTCGGTCTCATAATTGATAGGATAAGCAAGCTTTCTCTTTCCCCACTCGTTGATCTCTACATTAGTCGCGTTAGCCTTGATCATTTCGTCAAATTTCTCGGTAAGAGCCTTTACGGTCTCTTCGCCGCTCTTTGAGCTGAATACAGCTACGGCTTCATAGGTCTCATTGATCTTCGCCATTTTAAATGCGCACCTCCTTATGGATATTAAGCCCGCAGCCGCTCGCCGCAGGCAAGGATATAACGTTTTATCCGCGCCGAAAAAACCGACCGATAAAACAGCAAGAATATTATACCATATTTAAAAGCGGCAGTCAAGCCTTTTTAAAAGCTGCCGCCGCAAAAAATTGTAAATTTTTTATTAACCACTTGTAAATTTAGCTCCGAGGATAAACCAGAACACAAGCGTGAGCATCATAGAAGCGGTCGCCGCAACAATGACCCTCGCCCAAGATGTGCCGCCGCTCATACGGATACGCTGCCTTATCTCGTCCTCATCGAGCGTTTCATCGGCGCGTATCTTTAAAATGCTTGCTCTTGCAAGCTGATAATACCGATAATTGGCAAAAAGTCCGGCGATTATGCTCAGTATCGAATTGGCAAACGAGCATATGCTTACAACGTTCATAAACGTGCGCGAGCTAAGGTCGATACCGGTATTGAAAAGCACCATACCTAAGTCTCCGGACTGACCGAAATAGATAAGCTGAGGGATAGAGAGCAGGAATGCGCAAAGCATGAAAAATATTCCCTCTTTTGTCATTTTTCTGTAGAAAAAGTATAATTCCGGGAATAGAAGCGCGGGTATATTTATCGAAGTTTTCATTCGCATTTTGGCAAATTTTATAAAGCTTCCGACTATGGAAACAGATCTTCTTCCCGCAAATTCCAGCAGATCGCCCAGCCTTATTCCGTCGATGTCCGATTCCTCCGTAAGCTTTATCTGCCTTACGGTCATTCCCGCGCCGAAGCCGTTCGGTCCTGCCTGAGAATTAGGCATATCATAATTGTTAAAAGCATTTGTTCCGCCGTTTGCGGCATTGCTGAACGAGTCGTTCGCGTGCGGAGGCGCGTACATATTGTTAAAGGGCGCGGATTCGCCGTTAGGCTGCATCAGCGGCATTCCGCATTCCGAGCAGAAAAGCTGACCCTCCTCCGCCTGCGCGCCGCAGCGCGGACACCTGTGCGGAATATCCTCGGTCTGCTCGCTCTCGGCGTTTTCATATACCGGCTGCCACGAAAAACCGCGCTCGTGAAGCTCGGTGTTCACGCAGCGTCCCTCTTTGTTCCAACAATCCCTATGATAAGGCGTGCCGCATTCGGGACAAACTACTATATCGTCTCCCTCGGCAAAAACCTCGGAGCATACTATGCATTTTGTATCAACATATCTGTTCGTCATATTATCAGCATCTTTCCTTCCTGTATAGTCTCCTTTTTTATCCTCGGTCAACTCCGGTCGGCGCAGACGACTCTGTTCCTGCCGTCGGCTTTTCCTTTATAAAGCCGCTTGTCGGCAAGCTTCACCGTCTGCTCGCTCGGAGAACCCTTAGGCGCATAGGCAACGCCCGCCGTTACGGTGACGGTGAAATTTTCCGAGTTCCATTCAAATTTATTCGCGGCTATTTCGGAACGTATCCTTTCGGCAATATCCGCCGCCGGCGCAAGCTCCGTTCCGTTCAGCAGTATCAATATCTCTTCGCCGCCCCAACGGCATATGCAGGCTTCGGTCGGGCAAATGTCGATCAGCTTTTTGGAAATCTCCGTAAGCACCATGTCTCCTGCGGCGTGTCCGTAGGTATCGTTTACCTTTTTAAAATAATCTATATCGAGCAGCGCAACGCTGTAGCCCTTGTCGCTCAGCTCCGCTATTTTAAACGGTTCGCTCATCGCGCGGCGGTTGAAAAGCCCGGTCAGCGAGTCGGTCGAAGCCGCCTTTTGAAGGTTGGCGTTCTGCTCTGCAAGCGTTTTGTTAAGCTTTAAGTTTTCATTTCTGAAATTGTTGGTGACAAAAATAATTACGATAAAGCTCATAAAGCTGTTAAAAGCATACCACCCTGACGGATCGAGGGAAATTTTTCCGCTGAAATTAAACCCGAGATCGACGCATATCAGCCTTAACACAAGAAACGCTATAAGTATCATTATCGAGATAAGATGCATGAGATATTTGTTTTTTATCGTCAGCATATACGGCACGGGCAGCATACAGATAAGAAACATCTGAAATCCGTAATCCCAGCCGACAAAAAGCGTTGCAAGCACGGCGTGAATGGTAATTTCTATCAGCGCGAGCTGCATGAAATCGGTTATATTTTTGCCCTTAAGGATATGTATTATGCCGGCCGCGTAGATCGAAACGCTGAAAATGTTCACAGCCGCCATTATATAGACGCTTTCTCTGAAAAACATTATAAGATACATCAGATGTATCACCATAGCGAACGCGCTTACTGCCGAATAAAATCTCACCGGATCGGCTGCGCCGGCTTTGAATTTTTCGATTACAGATAAACCGTTTTTCATACGCCGCCGCCCCCTTCTTAAATATACCCGATATTATATTATAACACAAGCAGGAATATTTTTCAAGCCCTAAATCAAAAAACTTAGTGAAAACTTGACGAAAAATCCTGAAATTATGAACAAATTTTTAAATAAACCTCCTCAAACGGCTTTGTTCGCGGTTTTGCTATTGACATATCCGCTCGGATATTGTATAATAAAAGGGTAAGCGTTCTGACATGAATAAGGTCGATTTTATAATAAAAGGATTGATGAAGTATGAAGAAACGGCTGCTCGCGGTGTGCCTGAGCGTTCTGCTCTCTGCCGCTAATGCGGTCTATGCCTCGGCTGACTACGATTATAATTATGACGGATATACCGACTACAGCTATGACTATAACGCCGACGACACTTATGCCGATTACGGTTACTATGACGATACGCAGCAGTACGGCTATGCCGGATACGATACAAGCTCGGAGGAAGCATCGTCTATAGACCCGACGGAAAACTATCCGACGCAGGTGAGACTCGACGCTACTCCGATAGTTGACAACGCTTTCAGCGCGCAGCTTAAAATAGATTCGCGCTCGCTTGTGACCTCCGCCGATCTTACCATAACATATGACGCTAAGACTTTAAAGCTCACAAAGTCCTCTACCGGCGTTACTCCCGAGGGCGTTACATCTGCCGCAGCCGAGACCGAACCGGGCGTTATACAGTTTCAGTATGCAAACCCCGCGGGTTCTGACGGAAAAAGCGCGTATCTTACGCTCGATTTTGAAGTAACGGATCTGTCCGAACGCACAACGCTTCTTTATATCAACATAAATTCTCTTATGGACAACACCAACACGGAAATGACGGCTACCTCCGACGGAACGATAATCCGCATAATGGATTCGGTCGAGGTCGACCCCTCCGCCGATGAGTCGATGTATTCGGAATTAAAGCTGCCGCTTATCGGCTCTCCGATAACCTTTGAACAGCTCGGACTGACCGATGTCGCTTCTATAAGCATCGAGGATCAGGATATAGCCTCCGCAGATTCCGCTTCGATAACTCCGCTTACTCCCGGACTTACCAACATGGTAATCAGTTACAACAGCGGAGCTAAAAAATATTTCCGTCTGGTAGTTTCCGACCCGTATGCAAATAAATCTGCGGCGGAAAACAACTCCTCTGCGGCGCAGCCTTCTGTCAGCGCCGTTCCGCAGATAACCGTCAAGGAGACCGACAACAGTCTTAAAATACGAAACATCGTTATATATTTTCTCGTGCTCGCCGCGATCGCCGCAATATTTATAGAATTTTTCGTTATCGTCGGCAACCCGTATGCAAAGACCGCCGAGGCGATAAGAAGAAAGAGAGCACGCGAGGAAGCGGAGTTTGACGAGGAATACGACACTATCCCCGAAAGCGATTTTGAACAGGATGATGACGAATACGAGGACGAAGAGTACTCCGATGAGGGAAACGATCCCGAAGAAGCCGATATGCAGGAGGAAGAAGAGGGCTTCGAGGTCGTTGTCGAAGCCGACAGCGATGAAGCCGACGGCGAATGGAGCGAGGAGCTCGGCGAGGACGACGACGGCTCGATAGACGAATTCTACAGACGCCTTGACAGCGGTCTCGACCCGGATATGGACGCCGACGAGCTTGACAGCTTCTGAAAATATCAAAAGCTTCCGATGCAAAAAACGGAAGCTTTTTTGTTTGGTTTTTTACGCTGTCGGAACGCTCGTGGCGGTCTTTACGTCTGCCGAGATAAGCTTTAAGCTGAGCTTGTCGAGACGCTCGAGAAACGGCACCTTTACGCCCGCTTTTCCTATAAGTATACGCTTCTTTAGACCCGAAATTATGTACGCTTCATCAGGCGGGGCTTTGCAGCAGCCGGTGACGATTATTATTATCAGCAATACGATACCTGCGGCAATGCCGATAACGCCCAAATGCTCTTTTAACATAGTTATCTCTCCTTGAATTTTTTATTCATTAAACATACCGAAAAAATTTTGTCAATAAATCGTGAACCGATGAACGGTTCATTAGGTCTGTTACAGACAGTCGGAGAAACCTCTGATCATGTAATTTTTGTGTACGAATTATTTTTAATGTATGTATTGTTGTAAAATACATACAAGCACGCAAACGCACATCAAGTAATATTTGTTTGATTTGCATTGTAATATCTGCGTAAAAAATACGTCTATATTTGTAAAGGAGGAATCGACCATGAAAAATTATAAGACCTTTACAAAAAGATTATCAGCCGCTGCCGCCGCTTTAGCTATAGCTCTCTGCGCCTGCGGCTGCGGTGAAAAAGAGACGAATACGAACGGCGATACCGGTGCGGCGGTCAACGCCGGGACGAAAACCGAAGCCGCTCCCGCTTCGGGAACGACTAAGGCTGCGGCTAAGACAGAAGCGGCGGCTGACGGCGCGGCTGACGCTAAAGACGCCGAAGCCGCTGAAGCGGAGGGCGAGACCAAAATGTTTGCCGCCGATGAAGCGTTTGACGGCGTTTCGGATATCGCTATGGCGGATACCGCAAGATCCGATGTCGCCGAGCCTTCAAAAGAAGCCGCACCCGGAATTTGGACCGAGGAAAACGGCGTTGAACAAACTGCCCCTTCGGCAAATATCCTCACTGCCGGCGAATGGAACGACAACGACAATTGGGGATTTTTTGAGAATCTTATAAGCTCCGGCACGATAGAATTTCCCGCCTTCGGCATAGACCCGAGAAACCGCACCGCCGTTCACGTTACGGACAAAGACGGTCAGCCGGTCGCTAACGCCGAAGCTCAGCTTGTCGCAGAGGGAGATATGGTACTTTGGGACGCGGTAACGGACAAAAACGGAGACGCTTATCTGTTTGCGCCCGAGGGCGGCTATGAAACGCTTGAGGTCACCGTTTCGGCAAACGGCAATTCCGCTAAAGCGCAGGTGCGGCAAGCCAAAGCCGAGGACAGCGGACAGGGCGAAAGCTCAAACGCTTCGCAGACTGTGGAAATAACGCTCGATGAAAAAACCAACGCTTACAAAAACACCGAGATAAAATTTATCGTTGACGCTACCGGCTCTATGGCTGATGAAATGCTGTTTTTGCAAAGCGAATTTTCGGCTATAGCCGAGGAGGTCGGCACGGAGAACGTTAAATATTCGGTGGATTTTTACCGCGACGAGGGCGATGAGTATGTCACCAAATGCAGCGAATTTACCGACGATATCTCAAGGATACAGTCGCTTCTTAATTCCGAAAGCGCGGACGGCGGAGGCGATGTTCCCGAGGCTGTCGCGCAGATACTCGATGAAACGATAACCAACGGTCAGTGGAGCGAGGACAGCGTAAAGCTTGCGTTTCTTATCTTTGACGCGCCGCCTCACGACGGCACGGACGAAACGCTCAAAGCGGCGGTAATGGCGGCGGCTTCTAAGGGCATACGCATTATACCGGTAGTTTCCTCAAACGCCGAACGCGCTACCGAGCTTTTCGCAAGAGCGGTCTCTATCTGCACCGGCGGTACTTATGTGTTCCTGACAGACGATTCTGGAGTAGGCGATTCCCACCTCGAGCCTATCATCGGCGACTATGAGGTCGAAAAGCTGTACGATATCATCATCAGGATAATCGACGATTACAGGCAATAAAAATTACGGCATATACGTTTTAAACGCGTATATGCCGTAAAATTTTTAGTATTAATTAATTTACTCGTATCTTAACGCTTCGATAGGATCGAGTCTCGCCGCCTTTACCGACGGGATAAGTCCGAAGATAATTCCTACCGCCATTGAAAAGACTACCGATATCGCTATCGCGGGAGTGGAGATCGCTACCGGTACCTCCGCCATTTTTGAAACTACCTGCGCAAGTCCTATTCCCGCCGCTACTCCGAGTACTCCGCCTATGCTGGTAAGCACGGCGGCTTCGGTCAGAAACTGCATGAGTATCTTGCCCCGTCTCGCGCCGAGGGCTTTTTTAAGCCCTATCTCGCGCGTTCTTTCGGTAACGGATACGAGCATTATGTTCATTACTCCGATACCTCCGACGAGAAGCGATATGCTCGCTATCCAGATAAGCATATTGTTTGTCGACGCGCTCAGATCCTGCAGCGACTTCGCCTGCTCGAGAAGGCTTTCGCTTTTATAGGAAATATTCGCGTTTTCGTCAACGCTCAGATACTCGTTTAGGATATCCGCGGTCGTTTTTCCCGCAACGGTCATGCTGTCGGTGTCGATTGCTTTTGCTATTACGAACTGCGGCTCGTCATAGCTGAAAATTATCGGCCACGCCTCGCTCGGCAAAAACACCGTTCCGCCTGACGACTGGTTGTACATCCAATAATCGTCAATGGAATTTATGACCGGCTCGAACGCCGTCGATTTGTCGGCGATGCCTATTACCGTGAACGGCTCGCTCTGAATATCGAGAGTTTTGCCTATCGGGTCGTCCGAACCGAAAAGCGAATCGGCTATCGTGCGGTCTATAATGCAGACCTTGCTGTGACCCTTGTAATCCTCGGGAGAAAAGCCCTTGCCCCTTTGTATCTGATAGCCTGCCGTCTTGAAATAGTCCTCGTCAATGCCGTAGGCGCTCGCGCTTTCGAGCATATTATTTTTATAGAACATTCTCTCGACATAGCTTCTCATACGGTACACCGTGCAGCTTTCCACTTCTTTTATATCGAGTATGCGCTGTTTGGCGTCCTCGCTGACGCTCTGCGTGGGAATATGCTCATGTCCGGCCAGGATCAGATCGGACCAGAT
>CANQCJ010000088.1 GCA_947589205.1 uncultured Ruminococcus sp.
GGGCTGCGCCAAAAAGCCGTCGGTCGTAATAACCGACAGTCAGGCGTTTGAATATGTTTCAAGGGTCGTGCCGGACGATATACCGCTTACCTCCTTTTCGATACTTATGGCAAGATACAAGGGCTTTCTGGAGGAAGCCGTAAAGGGCGCCGCGGCTATAGCCGAGCTTAAGGACGGCGACAGCGTGCTTATTTCCGAGGGCTGCACCCATCACCGTCAGTGCGACGATATCGGCAGCGTTAAAATGCCGCGCTGGCTGAAAGAACGCACAGGCGCTGAGCTGAACATAACGCTAAGCTCGGGAAACACCTTCCCGGAGGATCTGCAAAAATACAAGCTCATTATCCACTGCGGCGGCTGTATGCTCAACGAACGTGAAATGCTCTACCGCATGAAATGCGCGCTCGACGCAAACGTTCCCATGACAAACTACGGCACGGCTATCGCCTTTATGAAGGGCATTTTAAAAAGAACGCTCTCTATGTTCCCCGATTTGTACGCGCTTGTTGATCAAGGAGATAGTTGAAAATTGTATATTACCGAAAAAGACAACCCCGGAATTGAGGCTCTGAGGGAAAAGACCTCTAAGCTCACCTCGAGTCCGGGGTGTTATTTAATGAAAGACAGGACCGGCAAAATAATTTATGTCGGCAAGGCGAAAAATCTTAAAAACCGCGTCTCGTCCTATTTCCGCAGGGGACAGGATCATCTTCCCAAGGTCTGGAAAATGGTGTCGCTCGTGGACGATTATGATTTTATCGTAACTGACAGCGAATTTGAGGCTCTGCTGCTCGAATGCTCGCTTATAAAGCAGTATTCGCCCAAATACAATATCCTGCTAAAGGACGACAAGGGGTATTGCTATATCCGCGTTTCCGACGAGGAATTTCCGCGCCTTACCGCCGTTTTGCAAAAGGAGGAGGACGGCGCGCATTATATCGGTCCGTATATAAGCTCCTTCACGGTGCGTCAGGCGGTAAGCGAAGCAAACAGCGTTTTTAAGCTGCCGACCTGCACGAAAAAATTCCCACGCGATATAGGCAAGGGCAGACCCTGCCTTAACAATCACATCGACAAGTGCATGGGCGTCTGTAAGGGCGGTATAACCGCAGAGGAATACCGCGAGACGGTCAGACAGGCGGTGGAGTATATCAAAAACGGTTCTAAAGCAAGCGTTGAGCGGCTCACCGAACAGATGAACGCCGCCGCCGAACAGCTCGACTTTGAGCAGGCGGCTGTGCTGCGCGACAGGATAAACGCGATAAGCCGCGCCGCCGACAGGCAAAAAATAGTCACCGACAGCGGCAGGGATATGGATATTTTTGCTATAAGCGAAAACAGCGGACAGGTCTGCGGAAGCGTGCTTATGTACCGAGACGGCAGACTTTTTGACAAGTACACCGCCATGCTCGGCTTGAGCGACGAGCCTGCGCGCATGAGAGAAAGCTTCATCACAAGCTTTTACTCCCAAAGAGACGATATCCCTCCTCAGCTGCTGCTCGATGAACCGATAGAGGACACCGAGCTGATCGAACGTTTTCTCAGCGAAAAGGCGGACAGAAAAGTAAAAATTTCCGTGCCGCAGAGGGGCGCGCCGCTTCGGCTTACTATGCTGTCAAAAAGCAACGCCTCCGAACAGCTTTCGCTCAAGGTCGGACGCTCCGGGCGGGAGATCGCCGCGCTCGAAGAGCTTGCAAAGGCTCTCGCGCTCGAAAAGCCGCCGCGCTTTATCGAATGCTACGATATCTCGAATTTCGGCTCCTCCGATATGACCTGCGGAATGGTGGTCTATGAAAACGGCAGACCGCGCAAGGACTTTTACAGGAAATTTTCGATAAAAACGCTTGCCGAGCAAAACGACTACGGTGCGATGAGCGAAGCGATCCAACGGCGCTTCAAACGCTTCTTCGACGGCGAGGACGAGGGCTTTTCCACTCTGCCGGATCTGATACTGCTCGACGGCGGCAAGGGTCATGTCAATACCATTACGCCGATAGTGCGGAGTATGGGGATAACTGTACCGATTTTTGGACTTGTAAAGGATTCAAAGCACCGTACACGCGCGGCTGCGGCGGGCGATCGGGAGATAAGTCTCAGCGCATACAAAAAGGCTTTCGCGCTCGTTACCGCCATTCAGGACGAGGTACACCGCTATGCGGTCAGCTATACGCGCGCAAAGCACAGCAAAAATGCGTTCGCGGTAAGCCTGACCAAGGTCAAGGGGATCGGCGAGAAAAAGGCGGCGAAGCTTATGAGCGGTTTTAAGACCCGCGCCGCTCTCGAAGCGGCGGACGAGGCAGCGCTTGCCCAAACGGCGGGGCTTAGCGAACAGACGGCGCATGAGCTGTATATTTTTCTGCACGGCGGTGAGGACGAATGAAATTTTATGAAGGATTTTTAGCAAAATTTTCAAGGCTCGGCGCAAGGGTCAGCGATCTTTCGCGGATAAACGCGCTTATGAGCGCGGTCGGCGAGCCTCACAAAAAATTGAAATTTATCCACATCGCGGGCACGAACGGCAAAGGCAGCTGCGCGCAGATGCTCTCAAATATGCTCGTCAGCGCCGGCTGCAGCACCGGGCTTTTCACCTCGCCGTACATTATCCGCTACAACGACAGGATACGCGTCAACAACGCTGATATCCCCGACGACGAGCTTGACCGCACGGCGCGCTTTGTCGCCGACAGACTAAATGCCGCCGATATAACCTGCGGATTTTCGCAGTTTGAGATAACTCAGGCGATAGCGTTCGTTTATTTTTTGCAAAAAAACTGCGACGTCGTCGTCTGCGAGACCGGTCTCGGCGGACTGCTCGATTCAACGAACATAATCCCCGAACCGCTTGTAAGCGTTATCTGTTCGGTGTCCTTCGACCACACCGAGATACTCGGCTCGACGATAGAGGCGATAGCTTTGCAAAAAGCCGGGATAATCAAGCCGCACCGCCCTTGCGTACTCGCTCCCGACAACGATGAAAAAGCCGTTCGGGTCATTTCCGAATACGCAAAAAAACAACGATCTCCGCTTATCATTCCGGATATGACAAAGCTGAAAATTATGAAATGCACCCCGTTCGGAAACGAATTTGAATTTTGCTCAAAAACCTATCAAACTCAAATGGGCGGTATACACCAGATAAAAAACGCGCTGACGGTCATTTGCTGTGCGGAAATTTTGCAAAAAAGCGGTTTCGCGATCGGCATGAACGATATACGCGCGGGACTCAGCGCGGCTGTTCCGGCGAGAATGCAGATAATTTCCCGCTCCCCGCTCGTTATCCTTGACGGAAGCCACAATCCCGATTCTGTATCCTCGCTTGCCGCGGCGTTAAAAACGCTCGGTCAGCCTAAAAAAATTATGATAGGTATGCTTAGCGGCAAGGACAGCGAAGGTGCGGCAGGTCTTTTAGCGTCTGCGGCTGAAAGAATCGTCTGCGTTGACGGCTTTTACACCGCCGCTCGGGATAAAAATACGCTTGCCGAAATTTTAAAAAATGCAGGCGCGAACGCGTCAGCTTCGGAATATGACCCGATAGAAACGGCTCGGCGGGAGATACTTTCTTTAAAAGAAAACGAAGCGTTCGTCATCTGCGGCTCGCTCTATTTAGCTTCGCTTTTTGCCGACGGAAAAATTTTGGATCAAGCTCTCGCGGATAGAAACGATGGGATCGGCTGAAAATATGGTTATGGAAAAGGGTATCATACATTCGATAGAAAGTCTCGGCGCGGCGGACGGTCCGGGACTGCGGTTCGTGGTCTTTTTCGCAGGCTGCCCGATGCGCTGCGCTTACTGCCACAACCCCGACACCTGGGAAATGAAAGGAACTGAAATGTCCGCCGATGAAATTCTCGCACAATGCGCTTCGGTGCGGCAGTTTCTAAAAGGCGGCGGTATCACCTGCACCGGCGGCGAACCGCTTTTGCAAAGCAAATTTTTGAGCGTGCTTTTTGAAAAAGCCAAAAAAGACGGTCTGCATACCTGTCTCGACACAAGCGGAGCGGTGTGGGGAGAAAATACCAAATGCGATATCGACCGCATACTCGATAACACCGATCTTGTCATGCTCGATATCAAGCACATCGACCCTATAATGCACAAAAAGCTTACCGGGCAGGACAATTCGCAGATACTCAATTTCGCGCTTCATCTCGGTGAGCGCGGTATTCCGGTGCGTATACGCCATGTGCTCGTTCCGGGCATAACGGACGATACCGCTTCGTTACTTGCGCTCGGCGAATTTATCGGGCAAATTCGATCTCTGCGGGAAATAGAGGTGCTCCCCTACCACACTCTCGGAGTTATGAAATATTCACAGCTCGGCTTGGATTATCCGCTGAAGGGCCTTGAAGCGGCGACAAAGGCTCGGGCGGCGCGGGCAAAACGGATAATTTTTGAAGGCGTAAAACAGGGCATAAAAAAGCGGCAGTCCCCATGACGGAGACTGCCGTAATTGTTTTTGCTCTTTTTGCTCTGTGCAAAGATCTTACTTCTTTGTGGTGAGCTTCTTGACCGCAGACCACTTTGTGAACGCTTTCTGCGCGCCGCCTGTCGTGTAAGCCTGTATCCTGAACTTATAGACGGTGCCGCTCTTGAGACCGCTGAGACGATATGTCGTCTTTTCGCCCTTTATCAGCTTGACGGTCCTCCATTTGCCGTTTTCAAGCATCTGGATCTTGTATCCGGTGCACTCAACGCCGTTCCAGTTGAGACGAACCGCGTCCTTGCTCTTGGTGCACTTGCCAAAGCTTACCGCTTCGGGCTTTGTCGCCGCGGTAAATTCGGCGCTTGCTTCGCCCCATACCGGTTCGCCGTTTTCATCGCGCGTGAACGCCTTTACCTTGTATTCGTAAACCGTTCCTGCTGTCAGACCCGATTCTCTGAATGTGGTAACGTCTCCCTTGCCGAGAGTTTTAACGCTCTTCCACTTTCCGTCGATAAGTCTGTAGATCCTGTAGCCGTCCGCGCCGTCTGCCGCGTTCCAGTTGATGCGTACCGCGCTGCTTGTGGAGGTATAGGTCGTCGTTTCGGGAACGGCGGGAGCTTGTGTTGTCGGTTCGTCGGGCTTTGTCGGTTCGTCGGGAGTCGTCGGATCGTCCGTACCCGGTTCATCGGGCTTGCTCGGTTCGCTTTCATCGGGGAGCGCGGGAGTGTGGCTGTCGATATAGCTGTCGCCGCAGACGGAGCACTTGTGCTCGGTATAGCCCTCCTTGCCGACCTCGGGAGCAACTACCGTATCTTCATACTTGTGTCCGAGAGCGGGAATGACCTCGCTGTTCTTTGTCGCGTCACACTTTGAGCAGTGGATAGACTTACTTCCGTCATTTACGCAGTCGGGCTGCTTGTCGATCGTGTATTCGGTCTGCCAGGAGTGACCGTTTTCGTTGATATTTCTCGTCTCGGTATATCCGCAGACGGTGCAGGTGTGCTTCTGCGCGCCCTTGTCGTCGCAGTCGGGAGATTCTACCGTTATCCATTCGCCGAAGCTGTGACCGAGCGCCGGAATGACCTCGCTGTCCTTGACCGCATCGCACTTGTCGCAGTGGATAGATCTGCTGCCGTCGTTTACGCAGTCGGCTTTCTTGTCGACAGTGTATTCGGTCTGCCAGGCGTGACCCTCCGCCGAGAGAGCTTCTTCCTCCGCAAATTCGCAGACCCTGCAAACTCTCTTCTTTGTGCCGCTGTCGTCGCAGTCGGGAGATTCTACCGTTATCCATTCGCCGAAATCGTGTCCGTTAGCGGGAATGACCTCGCTGTCCTTGACCGCTCCGCACTTGTCGCAGTGGATAGACCTGCTGCCCTCGTTTATGCAGTCGGGCTGCTTGTCGACAGTATAATCGGACTGCCATGTGTGTTCGGCTTCGTTGGTCTGAGTTTCCTCAAGACGGCAGTACTCGCAGACCCTTACCTTATAGCTGCCGCAGGGTACATCGGGATTCTCATGCTCTTCCCATTCGCCGAATTTATGTCCGTGCGCGGGTATTTCTTCGGCTTCAACTATTTCATCGCACCTTGTGCAGTGAGCCGCCTTTGAACCATTTTCGGTGCAGGTCGCGTCCTTTTCGATAACAAATTCGCCCTTTTCGTGTCCTAAGGCTTCGATATCTTTAGTCTCTACAGCTTCTCCGCACCTTGTACATTTAGCCGTCTGAACGCCCTTTTCTGTGCAGGTCGCGGGCTTTGTTACTTCAAATTCGCCCTTTTCATGTCCGAGAGCCTCGACCGTGATGTGCTCCTTGGTCATAAGCTCTCCGCATACGGCGCAGTGTACTTCACTGTCATAGCCGCCGGGTTCGGTGCAGGTGGCTGCTGTTTCGTTGGTTTTCTTAGCCTCTCCGGGAGTGTGAACGTGCGCGTTTTCGGTAATGGTAACGGTTATCTCGCCGCTCCTTGCCGTTGCGCTCGCAGTGCCCGAATAGGTAGTTACTTCGAGATAATATATTCCAGAATCGGTCGTTTTTGAATTTTCGATAACAAGCTCGGCTTTGGTCTGACCCTCTATCGGCTTGCCGTCCTTGTACCACTGATAAGTAACGTTATCGCCGTTGGCTGTTACCTTCGGTGAAAGCTTAAGGGTATTGCCCTGCTGTGCCGCGGCAGTGCTCGAAGAGATCTCGATCGACGCTTTCTCGGCTGTCGGCTCGACCGGAGCTTCGCCCTTTTGTTCGTTTTCTTCAACAACGCTCTTAGCTATAAACTTAACGTCGACTATCGCGCTCTGACCTATCTTGTCATATTCTACAGTCACATTCTGCTGTGTTTTATTGCTGCTGATGTCAACATAGCTTCCGTCAACGCAGATGTACTCTATTTCATGTTCGTTATCCGCCTTGACTTCGATTACCTTACTTCCGCCTGAAAGCGTCAATATCTCTTCCGAGCCTGTAGCCGTGCCGCCCTCGTTTGTCGAAACTACTATGCTCTTTTCGGTCGTCGCGGGTTCTTCGTCAACTACTACCAGCGCATAGGGGCTGAATGATTTACAGGTAACTATAAGTCCGTAGGGAGTAATTACGCAGGGGATCTCTTCAGAGCCTGTGATGTTGCCCTGTTTATCGCGTGTAAAGTGGTAAACCTTAAAGGTAACTCCCGCGTCCTCCGGACCGTAGCCTTCGGGGAAACCGAGAGAAACTCTGACACCCTGTCCGGTCTCTATTACCTGCTTTTTGCAGACGGTGAGGTTTATGCTGAAGCTCTGGCAGATTTTTGCATTTGAATCAAGCTCACTTTCAAGCTTCTTTTCTATCTGGTCTTCCAATTTAGGTGTGGGTGCTTCAACAACAAGAACCATTCTGTGCTTTAACTGTTCGGGAATGGATTCGCCGTCAGCGGTCTTCCAGCCGTTTGTTGAAATATCTGTATTGTCGAGAAGTGCCGGCTGACCGAAAACGTTCCAGTCATAGCCCTGCGACTTGTACGCGCAAACCGCGCAGCGGTGTCTTGCAAGATATTCAATGCGGTTGGGTCTCTTGTGGCTTCTTCTGCCTTTAAGACCCTTTATATTGAACATATAGTATGCGCAGTCGTCTGCATACATAGAACTCGGTGTAAATTCAAAGGTTATCGTACTTGTTCCGTCAAAATGTTTGTTTTCGAGCTTTGCATTTTGAACCGCAGAATGACCGGCATTTGTACCATCGCGGTAGATCTCCAATTCAATATCAAACGCTTCGCCTTCTATAGGGATAAGCTCATCATCGTAAACGGCAGTTACCTTGGTCGTGCCGTCCTCAATATATACGCTTCCGTTCATACTCGGGGTGCTGGTCTTGATGTACGGAGGAGCAACATATCCGCCGCCCGGGTTAGAGAGCATAGGAGTTTTAGCGGAAAGCGCACTTGCGTCTCCTTTGAAATAATCATTGAACGCATAACCGCCCTGATAATACTTGGTAGGCGCGAGCCTCGTTACTGCGAACTGCGCTTCGGGAACGTGCGGGAGCGGCATATCGAAATGGTCGCCCTTGTCAAAATCCTTAGTTACCTCATAGCTGTCAAGGTCTACATACGTCCATTCGGAATATTCCATTTCCTGAGTCTCATAATCCTTTATCGTGCCGTATTTTACGATAAAGTAATAGCCTTTTTCAAAATATCTTCGTTGGGCAAAACGTCGTTTCTTAACATAGCGACCGCATTGGCGTATCTGGCGTCTTGGGGAAAGCCCATATCTATTATGATCCTTATATAAGCACCGTGCAAAGCGGAAACCACTTTAACGCCCTCTATAATGTCGTTTAATTCTTCTTGGCTTTTGTCATCAAAATATTTTTTATAGAAAGTTT
>CANQCJ010000089.1 GCA_947589205.1 uncultured Ruminococcus sp.
CACGATATTTTTGTGCTTCCCGATCTGGTGGTACGTCGCGCCGACTATCGTCAATAGTTTTCTTGAGAGCTGCGATTTTTCCGGCAAAAAGATCGTGCTGTTCGCGACCTCCGGCAGCAGCGGTTTTGGAAAAACCGTTGACGGATTGAAGGCTTCCGTTTCAAAAGACACTGAGATCGTCGAGGGAAAAATGCTCAACACGAAATTGTCGGAGAACGAGCTGAAAAATTTGCTGGAGGGTCTGTAAAATTTCGCGTCTTATTTTTTGCAAAAAAGTTATATGCCGCAGGTCAAAATAAAAAGCCTGCGGCAGCTTTTCTGATATGATTATAAAAGAAACCTTTAAGCTTTAAAAGTCATCGGAAAACGAATGGATACGCTGAAAAATTCGGACGATGCTTATTTTCGTTCTGTTTGATGATGTTTTTTATGACTTAACACAGCTGTTAAGTCAAATAACGTTTTGCGTGATGGTTTTTAAATTAATTCGGTGCTATAATAATGATATAAGCTTCGGGAGGTCATGTATGGATATCGGCAAAACAATAAAAGAATTAAGACGGCAAAGAGGTATAACACAGGAAAGCTTAGCGGAGACACTGCGGGTGTCCGTCCAGACGGTATCTCGCTGGGAAAATGAGATAAACGCCCCAGACCTGTCTATGCTTCCTCAGCTTGCCGTATATTTCAAAGTGACGACCGACTATTTGCTTGGCTTGGAAAGGAATGATACTATGGCAAAGCTGCTGAAAACGACCGAAACGTTTGAGTTAAGCTCAAAACAGGAGGCAGAGGAAATGGTACTGAAATTTAAAGGCGAAAAATTCCCCGTGCTTAAGGATCACAAGATCATATCGAACGGAGACAAGGTGATACTTGAAGTTACAAAGGAATTTAACAGCGAATTGGACAGCATGAAATTTGAATGAGCCGTCAAAAAAGAGACCTCTCCAAGGGTCTCCTTTTTTATGCGTTTTTTCAAAAGATCCGCGTACCCATATCCGTCGTCCAAAGCTCGCCGTTACTGAAAACAAAATTTGGTTTTTCGCCGAGGATAATTTTTTTGAGATCGCTGCAGCCGAAAAAAGCGTTCCTCCCGATACTTTTAACGCTGTCGGGAATCGTTATGCCCGCAAGCTCTTCGCAGCCGAAAAAGGCTTCGTTTCCGATTTTTTTAACGCCGTTCGGCAAAACGATCTCCGTAAGACTGTCGCAGAATTTAAACGCCGCATTTCCAATGCTCGTGATACCTCAGGCAAAATTATGCTTTTAAGAGCTCCGCAATTGCAAAAGGTGTAATTTTTGATACATTTAAGTTTTTTCGGCAGCGTTATGTTTTTAAGTCTGATGCAGGCGTAAAAGGCATGAACATAAATACTTGTAACACTATCGGGAATGGTTATGCTTTCAAGAGCAAAACAACTGAAAAACGCTCTTTTCCCGATAGCTTTGACGCTGTTCGGCAAGCTTACGGAGATAAGCCTTTTACAGCAGGCAAAGGTACGCTCTTCAATGGTTTTAACGCCGTCGGGAACAGCCGCGCTCGTCAGATTTTCGCAGCCCCAAAAGGCGTCTCTTCCAATGCTCGAAACACTGTTCGGTATCGTTATGTTTGTCAAGCCCTTGCAGGATCTAAACGCTCCCTCTCCAATGCTTACGACCCCGTCGGGAACGCTGACCTTTTCGTCCGAAACCGTCTGCGCGTCTATCAGAATATCGTTGACTATCACAAACGGGTCTTTTTTTCTTTTGTTCTCCAGCCAAGGCGTACCCTCGAAAGCCGCTTCGCCAATACTTTTAACGCTGTCGGGAACGCTTATTCTCACAAGACCTGAGCAATTTTCAAAAGCCCGTTCGGCGATGCTCACAACACCGTCGGGAATATTCACATCGGTAACACCCGGCTCTTCAATATATTTTTCCAGCACGCCGTCAATAATTTCAAACGCCATGATTTTTCTCCTTTTTTATTCTTCAAAATTTGTATCACTAATTGTAATTTCAACATCTCCGCTCCCGAAAATTTCCGCAAGCTCGTCTGCGGACGTGTTTTCGATTTTTCCGAGACGCGTATAATCCCACGAATTTTCGCCGTAAAAGATCGTAATTTGGTTTCCCTGATAAAGCATGATATCTCCCGGCTGCGCGGAAATAAACTCATCGCTTTTTGTAAATTCTGCGGGCAGCTTTCCGACCTTTTCAAAGCTCCCGTACTCGCTCAATGACAGCGTCAGCGGCTTATCCTTTATATATTCGCAAAGCTCGTTTGCCGCATCGGTATCTGCTAAAGCCGCGTTCAAAGCATAGCCGTTAACAGAAATTTTCATAACCTCTTCCTCCGTTTTTTTATCAATTTTTTCACTGTTATTTTCTTCGGAAATTTCGATTTCTTGGCTCTCATTTTCAAAAATTATTCCATTTGTCTGCTTGTCGTTTTTTAAGATCTCACTTGAATTTTCATCTTCGGAAACCGAAATTTTCTCATCGTTTTCCTCGCTTTTTTCAGCGCAGGAAGCACCCGCAAAAACAAAAATAAATGATAAAAATATCAAAATTATCCGCTTCATTTTTATCCTCCCGAATTGAAATTTTTCACTACTACAATTTTATCACAGGTTTTAAAAAATGTCAATATAAAAATTATTTAAACCTCGGCTTGAGCGTATAAATTTTTATTTAAAAAACTACACTCTTATTTGAGTTTTATTTTTTTGCTTGACATTTAAAATAACTTATGATATAATTATCGGGACACCGAAAATAAAAGGAAGGAATTACTATGTTAGAACCAAAATATTGTGAAAATATAATCGTCGGCGTTAAATTTAATAAAAAATTTGATTGGTATTTAACGCAAAAGGATCTTTGGAAAATGGACTACCCGAAGCTTTATGAGAGCATAAAGGAACAATATGAAAGACTATCCTTTTCGCAGAAAAAATTTGAATACGATGTCGGAAGCTTTGAATATTTTTGCGGTACGCGCTTCGGTATCGCGGTCTTAGATGAAAAAACCGCGGATAAATTTTTAGGAAAAATAAACAAATATAAGATGGATACCGACAAATTGCAGGAAATGTTTTTAAGCTCCGATCCGGGCGATAAGGTCTCATTTGTACCCGCGCTTTATGTTGATTTTGACAGCAGGATCTTGTATTCCTATTTCCCCGAGCCGGAGGATTTTGAAGGCTTTGTACCGAAAAATTGGACGGGTATATACAAAAATTTTTACGGTCTTATCAAAAAAGAATTTGTTTATTGGAAATGAGATTTTTAAAAAAATTCGTTTTCGCGCGTTTATGATACGGCACGTTTACCCTTGATATTACGGGGTAAAACGGCTGCTTGAAAAATCTGATTTTCAAAAATTTTTGAAATTTATATTTTTATTTTGCAAAATCAAAAGGAGGTGTTACCGATGTTTAAAAAGCTTTTTGTAAAAAGAAAATAATAAACAGGAGGATATATTTATATGTATTTTTATCACGTTGTTTCGGACAGACCTAAACAGGTCGGACAGCGTTTTGTTTTAAATGAAGAAAATCCCAACGGCGTATATGAGCGTGTGTATGCTCAGCTCGAAACCGTCGAGGATATTTATAGAGACCCGCAAAAATATGAGGGCGTTCAGCTTACCCATGAGGTCGATGTTGCGCTTCGTGAGCTGGCGTTGGAAAAGGTGAGAAGGGAAAAATATCCGCAGTACCCCTCGCGTATGGCTGCGCTGTATGTTTCCGAAACATATGAGGAAGCCGTGCGCTGGGGAGAGTATTTTGCCCGCCTCGGAAGACCTACATATTGTGTCGCTAAGATCAAGGTCAGAGGAAATTGCTATTACGGAGACGCATACAAATGCTTTGACGGAACGACCTCCGAGCAGGAAAATCTGCGGCTGGCGGAAATTTATTGGCAAAACGGTCAAAATGAGGACGGTCATCAGCCGATAGTTGAAGTGCTCGCAGACGGCGAGATAGAGATCGTTGAGATCTTAAAGGAGATAAACGCTAATATTTAAATTTAAATAAAAACATCCCCGCCTGTATGCTCTTATACAAGCGGGGAATTTTTTTCAAAAAATTTTTTCATCATAAAATTTCAAAAGCTTATCAAACAGCTCGGTATCGAGCATATCGGCGTATTTTTCTCTGTCAAGATTTTTATTTATGTAGTCCGCTTTGTCCGCGGCAAAACGCTCCTTGTTTTCCTCGGCTTTATAGTCGTAATCGAGCGTTTCACGCCATTTATCAAACGTATCATTGAACTCATTTATATACGCCGTCTGATCGTTAAAAAAATTATGCCCTCTGTTTTCAAGACGAATAAAATCAAACCGCGGATCGTTTTTATATTTTTCATAAAAAATATCATAGCCGTATTCCACAGGCACAACGTTATCGTCAGAGCTGTGAACGACCATTACGGCGGCATCGCTTGACGCAAAACCGTCCATTGCCGTATTTGACGCATATTTGCCGAACTTGATCTGCTCGTGAAGCTTTACAAAGGGCATCATGGCATAAATGAAATTTCCCGCCTGCGTTTTGCCCTGCGCCTCAATTATATCGGACGAACGATCACAGCCCGCGCATTCCACAACGGCTTTTGCCTCCGGGTGATATGTCAGCACATTGCAAACGCTGTAGCCGCCCCAGCTGTGACCGAATAATGCTATCGGCAGATCGGGAAAATTACCGCTTTCCTCCACAAAATCTATCGCATAGTCAAGATCAATGACCCCCTGAGGAAAACCGCCGACGCCCTCGCCCTCGCTTTCATCATTTCCCGTTGCGTCATATGCGAAAACAAAGTACCCGTTTTGCGCAAAATAATTTATACAATCCATATAAGAATTATGTCCGCCGCCGCCCAATCCGTGAGCCAATACAATGATCCCGCGCTGATCCTCTCCGACGCTGTACATATAGCCCTTGAGCCTTTGACCTTTGTTTGAATCAAAATCATATCCGACCCTCTCTAAGCCGTCAAAATCATCAATATAAAACATCAAAGGCTCGTATGTCTCAAAACGCTGATCGAAATTTTCCTTGTATATGCTGACGGATAATATCCATATGCCGGCGATAAGTAAAATTATAACGAAAAGAATAATTATCAGTGCGATCTTCTTTTTTGACCTTGTTTTTTTCAAAACTTTTCACTCCTCTATGATATCATTTATAAGCTCCATAAGATCGTTTATATCAAACGGTTTAGCCACATGGGCGTTCATGCCGCTTTCAAGAGCCTGCTGTTTGTCCTCTTCAAACGCGTTCGCGGTCATTGCGACTATGGGTATGGAGGCAAGCTCCTTGTCGTCTAACGCGCGGATAGCTTTTGAAGCCTCATAGCCGTTCATGACCGGCATCTGAATATCCATAAGTATCAGCGAATAGAAGCCGTGCTCGGAATTTTTCACCTTTTCGACCGCTATGCTGCCGTTTTCGGCTTTGTCGATAATAAATCCGTTCGCGCTCAAAAGCTCCTCGGCGATCTCGCGGTTAAGCTCGTTGTCCTCGACAAGAAGCAGACGTTTTCCGGAAGATCCTTTCGCTTCCTCCTTCGCTTCGTTTTCCTCAGCGGAGGAAGCAAATTCCATAGCCGATGAAATAAGTATATCCCTAAGCTCGGAAAGGAATATAGGCTTGCTGCAAAACGCCGTAACTCCGGCATTTTTCGCTTCGTCCTCTATCTCCGTCCGGTCGTATGCGGTGATTAAGATTATCGGAGTATTTTCGCCGATAATAGAACGTATCTGACGGACGACCTCGAGTCCGTTAAGGTCGGGCAGCAGCCAATCTATTATATAAACGTTGTAATCCTCGCCCATCTCATGCGCCTGCTTTGCGTGAAGCACCGCTTCTTTTCCGTGCAATACCCAGTCGGCGTTCATTCCTATCTGACAGAGCATTTTTGTAACGCTGTCGCAGGTAACGAAGCTGTCGTCGGCAATAAGCGCGCGCAGACCCTTAAGCTCTTCAACGTGTTCGGCTTTTTTCGGCTCGGTCTGAAGCTTAAATTCAAGATCAATGATAAACTCCGTACCCTTGCCCTGTTCGGATTCAACGGTTATAGCTCCGCCCATAGTGTCAATGATATTTTTCGTTATCGCCATGCCGAGACCCGTACCCTGTATGCCGCTGGCGGTGGTGTTTCGCTCGCGCTCGAACGGTTCAAAAATATGCTCGATAAATTCCTTGCTCATTCCTATGCCGGTGTCCTTGACCCGTATCTCATACGCGCCGCGACCGGCGGGCGCGCCCGGCTTCTGACGAACGGTGAGCGCGACCGTTCCGCCGTTCGGAGTAAATTTTATAGCGTTTGAAAGCAGATTGAGCAGCGCCTGATTTACATGGAGCTTGTCGCAGAAAATATCCTCGTCGATAACGTCTATGGTATCCATGTAAAAATTAAGCTGCTTTGTCTGCATCTGCGGCTGTATTATATTTCGCATATCCCTGAAAATATCGGAAATGGAACAGGCCTTTTCTTCGATATTGAGCTTGCCCGATTCGATACGGCTCATATCGAGAACGTCGTTTACAAGAGAGAGCATATGATTTCCCGAGGAAAGTATTTTTCTTAAATACTCCTCGGTTTTTTCGCGGTCGTCAAGACAGGTCTGAACAAGCGTCGTATAACCGATTATCGCGTTCATAGGCGTTCTTATATCGTGGGACATATTTGAAAGGAAAATGCTCTTGGCGCGGTCGGCGGCTTCGGCTTTTCTGAGCTTTTCGGAAAGTACCGCCTGTTCTACCGCCCTTTGGGTCATCTGCTTTGAATTGTTTCTTACCCAAAGATAAAATGAAAAAATGACCGCCGCCATAATTATTCCCAACAAAAGGCATATTTTACGGACAACGAAAACGCTTTCAAAAGCCACGCTTTCGGGTATCTCGACGGCAATAGACCATTCGTTTATATCCATTGGGCTGTAATACATATAATCCCGGCCGGACGTTTTGCCTGTGCGGAAAACCGCATAATCCGTGCCGCGCGCAACGATATCGTCCGTACAGGCGGTCCAATCGAGCTTTCCCTTTGTCTCGCGCGGGTAATCGTAATCATTTATATTTCCAAGTCCCTCATGTGACGGGTAGGTGTCGAGAATAAAATCGCCGTTTCGGGTGTCGATTATATAAACGCTTGCCGAAGCGTCAAAAATGACCTGATTGTTGATGCTGTCCGGAAGCTCTCCCAAATCGGTAACGCCGTAAAGCAAGGCCGCCGTTTCGCCGTTTCGGATTATCGGCACAAAATGCCGCAGTATCGGAACGCCGGTAAAAATATTTTCGCTTCTTTCGGAAATATGCTCGCCGAGCGCGGCTTCTTTTTCAAAGGAAATTTCCTCGTCGGGGACTGTCTGCGTACCGCCGTCCGGAGACAGCAGCGTGTTGTCCGGCAAAAGTACGCGCACCTGCATGGTCTCCATAAGAATATCGTTGGTTTTCATTACCTGCGAAGCGGTATCTGTATTAAATTCATCGAGTCCAGAAAGCATTTCGGCGGTAGCGTTAAGTATCTGACTGTCGCGCTTGATCTTTACCTCGACCTCTTCGGTAATGGTTTTTACGCACTCCTCCATGCGCCTGATAGCGCGCCTGCGCAGCGACATATCAATGCCGATATAAGCCGACGCCAGCAGTACGGCGATAACTATAATAACTATGCCGGTAGCCGTCAGGGTTTTATCATGGTCTTTCTTTTTATTTATTTTTAAGGACATATATGCTCTCCCTTTTTGATCAAATTTATCCATTATATATTATAACACATTTTTCACAGATTTGCAATAGATCTCGCGTTTAATTTCCCGCCGTCTTAAAATACTGCGCGAAACGGGGCTTGTCGGCGAAAGGGGCTTTATGAAAACGCATAGCTCCCGTTTTGCCGGGCAGTTATGGGTTAGCGCCGGCATTCTCCGGACGCCCGTAAATATTTTAGAGCTGATAAGCTCGGCGGACAGTACGTTCGCTTTTTGCACGCTGATAATTTTTACGGCTGCCGACAGCTCAACGCCGTGCGTTTTTTCCTGCAAAAACCGCAGTATTTGATATTTTTTCCAAAACCACACTTTCCATTTCCCGAAAGTCAACTTTGACTTCCTAATCGTCAAATTCGATTTATTGAAATCCTTTGCACATTATTGTATAATTATATTAAGAACATTCTCTTAAAAAATGTTCTCGATGCAAACGCTTAAATTCTTGCTTTTTCACGCTTTTTTGCAGGTTTTAAGCGTTTAAAATATGT
>CANQCJ010000090.1 GCA_947589205.1 uncultured Ruminococcus sp.
CGGTGAAAATCGCACGCACGGTGTGGAACGGGGGAAAACTCGGAGATTGTATCAAAGAGTTACCTATCGTTATAATACGCAAAAATGTCATACGAAGCGATGTATGACACAGAAGGCGAGGTGTATTATAATGACGCAAGAAAGATCGACCCTAACGAGCTGCCCGATCTCGACCTTATATGCGGCGGCTTCCCGTGTCAATCGTTCAGCATTGCAGGGAAAAGAGGCGGCTTCGATGACGCAAGAGGAACTCTGTTCTTTGAGATCGCTCGCATCGCTGCCGTTAAAAAGCATAAGTATCTGCTCCTTGAAAACGTACCCGGACTGCTTTACCATGACGGAGGCAGGACGTTTAAGGAAATACTTGGTGCGTTGGAGAAATTGGGGTATGATGTCACATGGGCTTTGCTTAACAGCGCAGACTTTGGCTCCGCACAGCAGCGGCGGAGGGTGTTCATTATCGGCTATTATAGAGAAAAATGTGATGGCAGAATATTTCCTATCCCGAGAGCAGCTCAAAAATCTCATAGTGAAAAATGCTCCATGACGGTATTCTCGGGCAGAGGAAAGCACGTTGTTCATGGCGAAGAAAAAGAACTTATTTCTATGTGCGGAATTCCCATAAAGGTGAAAACCAAAAGCGGATATATGCCTGCGCTCCCCGGCGACAGCATTGACCTTGCTTACCCGAATATAAATTCAAGGCGTGGTCGGGTCGGACACGATGTGGCTCATACTGTTACGCCGAGCGCAAATCAGGGATTCTACTACATGACGAGCGATACCATGCCGGAGGATATATACTATATAAATAGTATGGAGATCGGCGATGTTAAATATAAAGGATATATCCGCCGTTTTACTCCTCTCGAAAGCTGGCGGCTGCAAGGTTTTACCGATGAGCAGTTCTATAAGGCGAAAGCGGCGGGAGTTTCCGACAGACAGCTTTATAAGCAAGCGGGAAATGCTGTAACAGTCAATGTTATAGAAGCTCTTGGAACATTTATCAAAAATATAGATCAAAAGGAGAAAGAAAGTGAATGATATAAGGATATTTGAAAATGAAGAATTTGGTCAGGTGAGAACGGTCTGCATTGACGGCGAACCGTGGCTTGTGGGAAAAGACGTTGCAGTCATACTTGGTTATAATGAACCGCATAAGGCAATAGCAAGACACGTTGATGAGGATGACGGGATGAAACATCCCGTCATCGATTCGCTCGGCAGGACACAGCAGGCAGTGATAATAAACGAATCGGGTTTTTACAGTTTGGTGCTTGCAAGCAGACTGCCAAGTGCCAAAAGATTCAAGAAATGGGTGACTTCCGAGGTCTTGCCAACCATACGCAGAACAGGCGGCTATGTCTCCAATGAGGATATGTTTGCAGAGACCTATCTTCCCTTTGCCGATGAGCCGGTCAAGGAACTTTTCAAAATTCAATGCAGATATATAAATCAGCTAAATGAACGTATCAGGCGCGATGAGCCGAAAGTGCGTTTTGCCGAACACGTTGCGGACACCAGTGGTCTCATTGACATGAACGGTATGGCAAAGATATGTGCCGATCACGGTATCTGCATCGGCAGGAACAGGCTGTTCGCATGGCTCAGGGCGAGAGGTATTCTCATGGCAAATAATCTTCCCTATCAGGAGTATGTCGACCGCGGACACTTTAGGGTAAAGGAGTCTGTATTCGAGCGCGGCGGCAAGAAAAAGGTGTACCTGCAAACGTATGTCACGGGCAAGGGTCAGCAGTTCATACTTTCCAAACTTATGGGAGAATTCGGAGGTGACGGCTGATGTCCACGCACATCACAAATATCGTGAAGCTGCACGGCGAGGAACAGCGTATAAGGCAGTTCCTTAACGCTGTAAAAAATGATGAATTCGGAGTCGGGACGATAGACTTTAACAAGGTGACTCCTATGCCTGCGGATTACTATCAGGGACCGCTGGGTATAAGAGAGCAGGAACTGTATGGAAATAGAAACTGGCTTGATTTCAGCCTTGCAAATTGGGGCTGTAAAGGTAATGCCTATGGCTATCCCTCAAACAGCGACCGCATATCTCCCGATAGACTGTTCTTTGTGAGCGGTTACTCTGCTCCGCATATGATACTTGAAAAGCTGACGCAGATGTATCCCGATATAAAGTTTTCCCACGAATGGGCAAGCGATGATCTCGGCATGAACTGCGGCAGGCGAGAATATTACGATGGAGAGAGAACTGAGGAATATTATCCCGAATCTGATAAGGACAGATATGAATTTGCGGCAAGGGTGCTTGATCTCGACCTTGAACTTGATTGCGCGATGTACCTCAACGCAAGCGAAACCGGATATATCAACATCGAGGGTGATGACGAATATGAGCTTGTGGAGCTGTTTGGGCAGCCTGCGCTCTTCACCAATGACCGTATTACCGACGCGGATATTCCGAAAGGAATGCACTGCTATCATCTCAGACATGACGATGAGGGAAACATTTGTGAGTTGGAAAAGCGTGTCGGGGTAAATCATGCGGGCTCTGTGGTTACAAAAGAGCCGATAGACCTCGGTGAGCAGGGATATATTTCATTTGGAGAAGATACCTCGCCAAATTTTACGGGTGATATAATGTCGTTATATGAATTTCGTGAGTACAGTCCCGATGAATCCGAAGATATTGGAATGGAGATGAAACAATGAGCATTGAAAGAATAACTACCGATCAGCTTCGGATTCATCGGGATTTTACAGGGCTGCGGCGGCGATCCGCAGGAGTGGCTTGACGGTATAAATGATACGCTCACAAAAGAAAATATCCTGCAAAACGGCAGCAAATTCGAGAACTGTTCGGTGTTCGAGCATGACGGCTGTACCTGCATTCTTTTTCCCTTTGAGGGTGTGGATATAGATGTGCCGAAACTTGCGATGTGGCGGCTGGCAACACATGAGGTGTTCGGCGGCACATGGCTTTCCGATTATGTACCGAACAGACTCGACGGATTTGTCAATGAAGAAAAGGCTCAGGAGAGATTGAAGCCAGATTGCCCGCTGTTAGGGGCTGATTCAAATATATTCTCCTTGATGGGCATAGCATCAAGAACGCTCAAGAGAAGCGGAATGGCTGACGAGGCGAAGGAGATGTGCGACAGGATAACCGACTCGGACAGCTACAATGAAGCTCTCGGAATCATCGGAGAGTATGTAAATATCGTCTCCCAAGACGAATATGAAGATGAGGACGAGAGTGAAGATATAAATATGGAAGACCAGCTATAAAAAGTCAATCCCCTGAAGTAAGAGTTCACAATTAATTTACAGAAGAATTATTCTTGGGAGGAATAGGTTCATAAGGTCTGCTTTCCCTAAGAATAACCTGAATCCGTGGAACTCGGAAAAGCATATTTCATAAATAAAGTCCAATCTTCGATTAAAATCTCTCGTTTATACAAGTAATTTTTTCTAACCCAATGGGTGAGGATTTTTCAAGCTAAAAATCAGGCTGATCTTCGCTTGATTTAGCCTATTTCATATGTTTTTAACCGATTGAACTTCACGGATTCAGGAATAACAAAGATAATGTTACAAAGTTTGCGTGCAACAGCACCGACAGCAGTAAGATGATGCTTACCTCTGGAACGCAGGGACTGGTAATATTCAGACAAGATAGGATCACAAAAAGCAGCTCTGTTTGCAGCAAGCCAGATCGCTCGGCGCAGATAAGGTGAACCTCTCTTGGATATCTTGTTTTTCGTACCGGAAAATTCACCTGACTGCTTGACAGACACGTCCAGACCTGCAAAGGCAACAAGCTGATTAGGACGTTCAAAGCGGTGAATATCCCCAATTTCACTGACAATGATCGCACCCAGCACATCGCCTATACCGGGAATAGTTGTTACGTACTGATCTGTCTTGTGAAGCAGCTGTGAGATCTGTTTTTCAAGCTCATCGAGTTGTATTTCTGTGAAACTGATCTGCTCCATAAGCTGCTTGATCTGAAAGGCGAAAGCATCCTTTGCAAAGGCAACACCAAAAGTATTTTTGGCAGCGTTTTTGATCTGTTCGGCTTTTTCGTTTCCGAATCTGCCGTGACTGGCTTTATTTAAAATATCCGTCAGATCTTCTGTTGATATTTCAAGCATATCCTCAGGAGTGGGACAATTGAGAAGAAGCTCAGATGAGGAACTGCCGAAGGTATCCGAAAAAAGCTTGTCATATTCCGGGAATACCTGATCAAGCAGTGCGATGACACGTCTTTTGCAGTCGCTGCACGAATCCACAAGAGCAAGTCGATAACGTGAAAGCTGCCGCAAAGCAACGATATTTTCCTCTGAAAGCGCAGTTGCGGAATACTCGCCAAAACGCATGATCTGAGCGATAATATACGAATCCTTGGAATCGTTTTTGGTCTGTCGGATATACATTTTCCTGAAGGCTTCTGATTGGATAGGATTGATGACTTTGACAGTATATCCAAGCTCGATGAAAAATGCATATACGGAAAGCCAATAGTGACCTGTGGCTTCCATGCCGATAATAACATTGTCGGTAGAAATTTCAAACTTTTCAAAAACAGCAAGGACTTTTTCACAGCCCTGCTTGCTGTTGGCGAAAGAAATGCTGTCAGTCAGAGCCTTACCGTTTATGTCGATAACGGAAGCCTCGTGCTTGTATTTAGCGATATCTATCCCGCAATAAAACATGATGAAACACCTCATAGATTTAGTTACAGCAAAGGTCATCCTCTGTATTTTACGGAAATACAACCTCGTTAGATATTCAGCACTTAAATGCTATCCAGCTCATTCGCATCTGTCCGTAAAGCAGAGGCGCTACTCTTCCATAGGAAGCCATGCTTCAAGGAGGGATACAGCGCCCTCTGACTGTACAGATATATTATCTCACATTTCTGTGTGATAATCAAGTTATATGCGGCATTTTTGCCGCGCGCAGTTGAAACTCCGTTCGCTACGCTCTCTCCGTTTCAACTGCCTTGCATTCCACGAGAGAGCTTGGAGGTTTTATATGGGTTCTCCTTAAATTACCCGTAAATTTATTATACGAGGAGGATTGAGCTGAATGGGAATGTTGTTTCTCGGAATGGTGATAGGTGCGGCAGTGGGCGGTGTTTTTGGCAATATGTGTTCTGCGCTGTCTGCATCGAAAGCAGAGGTGCGCAGACTGAATAAGGAGCTGAGGGAGGCAAGAATAGATGCAGAAAGGCTCTAAGCCTCAAGTGGATTTCACATTTGTAAACGGTAATGTTCTACTAATGCTGCGGAATTCGTCATTGGTATTGCCCCGTGACGAATATGAAAGGCTTGAAAGCAGGATACTCGCCGAGGAAGCCTATACCGAGCAGAAGAAAATATTTGCCGAGTATATGCAGATAATCATAAGAAAATAATTTACAGTCGTTTTGCCGAATGGCGGGCAAAGCGATATTTTTTCTGTCATTTGGCTTGATGACGGAAAGGAAAAAATGAACAGTTTTATGTCATGGGTGGGAGGCAAGAAAGCCCTCAGAGATGCAGTGCTTGCGCGCTTTCCTCCCTACTATGAAAGGTATATTGAGGTGTTCGGCGGGGCGGGCTGGGTGCTGTTCCATAAACCGCCGGGGTTGGATTTTGAAGTGTATAACGATTTCAACAGCAACCTTGCCAATCTGTATCGGTGTGTCAGGCAGAATCCCAATAAGCTGAAATACAAACTGAGATATGTTCTCAACAGCCGTGAGGATTTCGACTATATCGCTCTGCTGCATAAAAAGCAGATATTCCCGAGGCTTCGTGATTATGACAGGGCATCGAAATTCTATCAGCTCATAAGGTACAGCTATGCCAGCAGTCTTGACAGCTTTGCAAGTCAGCCTCATTCCATATGGTCGGATTTCCCGCTTATCGATCTTGCGGCTTGTCGATTACAAAAAGTTATTGTGGAGAATAAGGATTTTGAAAAGCTCATCAGGCAGTACGACCGCCCGGTGAGTTTTTTCTACTGCGATCCGCCGTATTTTGCGACCGAGAGCTACTACAAGGATGTGGGCTTCGGACGCGCCGATCACATCAGGCTTATGGAAACGCTGACGAGGATCAAAGGAAAATTTCTTGTATCCTACAACGATTGTCCCGAAATCAGGGAGATATGGGATAAGCCGGGGATACAGATAGAGTCGATCGAGCGGCTCAATAACCTTGCGCAAAGGTACGATAACGGCTGTATGTATGCGGAGGTGCTGATCTCGAATTACGATACCGCCGAGAAAAGAAATTTATGCAGGCAGATGAGCCTGTTTGATGAAGATTACACAGGAGGGATATTGTTATGAAAAGGATATTATCAGCTCAGGCGCTTATGAGTGACGGAAAAATAGTTTACTCGGGGCTTTTCGATGAGGACGGAAACCCCGTTGAGATCGAGCTTGAGTGCGAGAGCGGCTGCACGATGATGTCGGTCATTGCCGATGTTGATGATGAGGATTATGAGGACGAATGTCTCTGCGAAAACTGCCGCAGGGAACGATACGAAACTCTGACCGAAAGCGAGATCGATGAGATATGCAGAGGCTTCAGCAACTGCGAGGACTGTCCTCTCAATGATTACTGCGGCGGGGAGGACGAGGAATGAAATACCTTTACAGGCACTCCCTTAACGCTGCAGAGGTCGAGGGTAATGTAAATCTGTACCGCGAGAGCAAGCAGGAAAATATACGCTGCAAGGAGGCCATAGAAGCAGCTATCTGTGAAAAATATGACAGATACAGTTACTGCCTCGATCCCATAGGAGCAAAGCAGGTGCTTGCCGAGTTTGGCTATGACAGGACAATGTGGGTGCTGGCGGCTACTATACGAAACAGGGATAATGACGCACGTTTCAGCAGAGAGAACAAGACCTGGGCAAATACTATCGTGCCGATGTATATGCGAAAATCGGAGTTCAGCGATTATACTGTCAGATCTCACCCCGGACTTATCGACACCTTTGTGTCTCAGGTGTGCCGTGAATATGAGGCTCTCGGGCTTCTGACAGCAAAGGAATGTCTTTATGACAGCGGCAGTCAGAGCTATGAAAAGCAGCTCCTTGTGCTGAGACCCGAAGTGCTGAGCGAGCAGTATAAGAACCCGTATACGCAGTATTTCTATGCAGAGAGCGGATTCGGCTGTTATCCCGAAAAATCAGGCGGCAAGGTGTTCGGCAGATTTCTGTGTGACGGAGAAAGCGCGCATTTTTACAGAGATCAGTTTATCGGTATAGCCGACAGAGAGCAGCTCCCCAAATGGGCGGCGAAAAGGCTTGAGATACTTGAAGCTCCCAAGATGAAGATCCGCATATTCCAGATCGACCATGATAAGGACGAGCAGCGTGTGAGATTTATGGACTTGGATTTCACCAATAAGTACGGCGGCGTAAACTCGGAAGCATATCATCAGGTCTACGGCGGCACCGTTATCGCAGATGGTCTTGAAGATATTTTCCGTATGTGCAACGAGGGACATCCTCCCGGATATTTCGGGCATTCTTTATCGGTCAGCGATGTGGTGGAGATATGCGAGGGTCGGGAGAAAGGCTTCTATTTCTGCGACAGTGTAGGCTTCAAAAAGCTCGAGGACTTCGACATCGAGAAAACCGATCATGCGGATATGATGAAGATACTTGTCCTTGAAAACGACCGTAAGCCGTATGCTGCCGAGATCAGGCAGGATATCCATGCCATGCAGAGCGTGGTCGGCGGTAACATAGAGCCGGTATATTTTGAGCCTAAAGGCGATGCAATGTGCTGGTGCAACGATGAGTTCCTGCTGAACAGCTCCGCACCAAACCGTAGGATAGGTGAAACGCTTATACACGGAACCTGCTACATTTCGGGCGATCATTACAACGAATACGGAGAGCGTGATTCCTGTTCTCTAAGTGATGAACAGATAGAAAAGTACAGCAAGATGTTTCCGCAGTCGGTCATCGTTATAGAAAACAGCAATGACGAGGATATGTCCGAGGATGAGGATATCGGTCAGAATTTAACATGAGAAAGGGTTGATATTATGAAAATTTCTGTGCAGATAAACAGGCTCGTAGATAAACCGGATTCGGCTGTCAAGGCGTTCGCAAGCGTATCTCTT
>CANQCJ010000091.1 GCA_947589205.1 uncultured Ruminococcus sp.
TCTGCCGGTAAAGCTCTTGGTGATATCGCAGCTCGTATCCTGCTTTGCAGGGGCGGGCTTGTAGATGTTGGTGAAAACAGGACTGCTTCCCGCAAATATACGGGGATCGCCGCTGTCTGCGCTGTAGGTTATCGAAGAGACCTCCGCCACAAGATGAGAATTTGTCATGTCGATTTCCGGCGGCGGTTCTTTTCCTTTTTCGGTTTCTTTAAGCTCGCGCGTTACCTTTATTTTTACCGTATACACTATCGGAGAGACCGTAAGCGTGCTGTCAGCGGCAATGCCATTTTCCTTGATAGTGAACGTATATTCGCCCGCGAACGGGAATGCCACCTTGCAGAACTTTGCATTATCGTCACCGCCTTTAGCGGCAGCCAAAATAGAAGCCTCGGATTTTTTCCTGTCGGGATAGGTATATGTTTTTTCGACCCCGCCCTCGTTTTTTGTATAGGTGTAATATGGGCAGGCATTATTTACGGTAATGACGTTATATCCGGAAACGGTGCCCTTAAATTTTTCCGCAAATTCTTTTGCGTCGTTAAAAGCTTTTTCCGTGTTACCGGTATATAGCAAATTACTATCAACAGCGTCAAGCGTTATTCCGCCCGAAGCTTCGATATTTCCTGTAGTTGTATCAAACGTACTTAAAATAGTAAACTTAAATTCATCGTCAGCCTGCCAGGCTCTGCCTTGGATTTGTTTTACAATGAAAAAATCGCTGTTCGCAGGCGCGTTTCCGACGTCTACCTTTACATAATTTTCATCGTCAAACTTATCTCCGTCTTCGGCGCTGCCTTTGGCGTATACCTCGTAAAATTCTTCAAGTATACGAAAGCCTGCGGGCGGGTACATTTCGCGGACGAGGTAATTTTTGCTCGGGTCAAGTCCCGGGAAAGCGAGACGACCGTTTGTTCTGGTAGTGCCCGAGCCGACCTGATAATTTTTAAGCTCTGCAATATCATCTGCTTTATTGCTTGCGGCAAGCCTTTTGATTTGGTCAGCATTTACAGCTTCAGATAATTCGTACACGCGGAAGGTCGCGCCGGACAGTGCGTTGGCTTCTTCGTTGGCGTCGTGGTACTTAAACACCTCGATAGTGCCGGTCGCCTTAGAATTGGTAATTCCTACCTTAACGTCCGAGCTTATATTGCGGTCGAGCACGGCTTTATATGGGGCTTTATCTTCCGCGATATCCGTCCAAATATTATCTTGCAGCTTAGATTTATCCGCTATCTCCGAAAAGCTTGTCGCGTTTTTCAAATCGGATATATCCGCGCTGTACGCTTTGCCGACAAAGGTAGTATAATTTCCGCCCGTATATTCAAAGTCATGCTTGTAGATCGTGTCAATAGCATTGTCGCCGTCGCTGTCGCCGAAATAATACTCTGCTTTGACAAAATAGTTATCGACATTTTCTCCGCCGACAGACTGCGGCAGATATTGGTTGATCGACTGCCATGCGGTTATCGGCGACAATACATAGTAATCAAAGAATTTATCGCCGCTCGCCGTGTGCGCCCACACCTCATACGCGACCTCGGAGGGCGGAGCGTCGGTCGTTTTCCAAGTCTTTTGAAGCGTCAGGTCGTAACCGGTAAGCTCATAGGTATAACCCACATCGACCGCGCAGACGTCATGGCTTTCGTTCTCTACATTAGTTGTATTGCGCAAATATTCGGGATTTACCTGCCCTGAGCTCTCACCGACAACGATATGCTGTATTTCCGTACCGTTATATGAAGTATTGTAGCTCTTGCTTGCATAGTAGCCGTAGTAGTGACCACCGGTGTTTTTTGCAACAGCCGTTTTGTCTTTGGTGTTAAGGGTGTAAATATCGTTTGGTTTTATTACCTCATATAGATACTCCGTGCCGGTATCGGGTGCATATTCCAAGCCGGAAAATTTATAAGAACCCTCGCCGGTAGTCGTGCCCGCTGCAACAAATTCGTACAATTTATCCCTGTCCGCGCCCGCAAAACCGCTTTCCTCGATCGGGGTTATCGTGTTGTCGGAATTATATAGAACATACGTTTTACCCGGGTCATATTTTGTATCATCGGTTTTCTTATAAAGGTTCAGCGTAACGCCGCCGAGCGGGTAGTCGTCCGCTTCGGTCATTTCGTCAAATTCGCGATTTTTGTTTGCGTCAAAGAAAACGCGGCCTGTGAGGTTAAAATAATTTTCAGGCGGGTCGACTATCGTTATAGTTTGTTCGGTCGACGTAGCTTTTGCCGGCTTTGCGGGGATAAACGTCCAGAAATTGGATATCGCATAGTCGGTGGTGGTGCTGTTGGTACCGGTGCCCGATGACTTTCCGACAGGGTAAACGCTTGAATCAAGATACTTTATCATTTCTGACTGCTCCGGGGTCGGACTTGTTATCAGATTTCCGTCAGCATCAAAATATTCTATAACGTTCGTTGTATGACTATGGTCGCCAATTCTGATTGTATTGTTATCTTTTATATATTGAGACTGGCGCGCATTCCATTCACCGCCGGTATTTGCAGTCATATTGTTATATGGGAAATAATACCCGCCATTTCCGTCAGGTGTAGTAAACTTACCTTTAGCGACTTCAACATCACCCTCCGACAATCCTACAGACGCGACCTTTTCGCCGTAATAGATGGCGGTATCGTCATAGTAGATAACATTTTTTGTAAGGTCGTAGATCGAACCGGACGTATCGAGCCGGTTGCCCTCTTTGTCGTAAATATGGCTCAATCTGGTAAAGGTTATACCGTCCGGAGCGCATTCCATGTCAATTATAGGGAAATGTATCTCGCCGGCTTTGGTGGTTACGGTAAAAGCGAAGTCGCTGATGCTATATACGCCTGACGGTATAACTTCGCCGTTGCCGTCCTTTCCGTCCCACGGAATTATATTGGTAGAGTGCGGCGTGACCGCTTGAGTTATTTCTACAGGGGCATAGCTTCTACCGTCTTTACCTTTAATTTCGATACGTACCGTAGCGGTGGTAGCCTCGTCGACCTCAAATGAGAAATATCCTCCGTGTCCCTCGTAAGCTCCCGGAACGTTTTTTCCCTCTGGGGTTTCTACCGTGCTGATAAATTTCAGATTTTTAGCAGGGTCGGGCTGTACGGCTTTTTGATATATTTCCCCCTCGAGCCGGTCGTCAGGGTATTCGAGGAAAATATAGTAGCTTTTGAGCATATCGGTGTCTTTAGTGCCGGGGTATTTGTACGACGCGCCCATTCGTTTGTAAGTATTTGTATTATCAGCGTCTTTAACAGAGGTATAAATTATCTCGCGCGTGGCGCTGTCGTAGATACCCTTGTTGTTGGAAAAGAAGTTGTAGGTGTAGGGCATTACATTGTTAAATTTCATTTTGTAAATATAGCTGTCTTTTGTAAGAATATAGTAGGTGTCTTTTACGCCGGTAGAGCTATTCGGTGACATTTGTAATGACAAAAAGTCGGCATAAGCGCGCCCGTGCTGTTCTTCTCCGCTTTCGTCAAAAACAGTCAGATTGATCGCGGCTATCATTCCGCCGGCATTGTTGACGGTGTTGTCAATATCTGTAAATTGACTATTTCTTGCGACACCGTTGGTTTCAACTGTTCCGCCCTTATTATACGAATGAAACTCAAAGGTATAAACGCCCGTTTCCGTAACGGCGTAGGTGTAAGGGGTGTACGTGTAGTTTTTTGATCCATCATTATATGTTCCGGAATATTTTCCGTCGGGATTTTTTTGAAGCCTGCTGACGGCGGCATATTCGGTCTGCCAATCGCCGATATATCCGGTAGTATTAGTTTCGGTTTCATCACCCTCTTGTGAATTGCGTATGTCGATAGGGTGTTTGTTTCCGTTAATGTCGGTCATTACAATATCGACTGAGCCTTTGTCGTTTCCGGCAGGATTTCCGTCGACTGCATTATTTATATTAATTTTTGAATTATCAACACTTGACCCAATGCAAATCGTGTCTCCCTCAAAGGCGTAAACATGAAAGATCGTCCTGAACTGAACGCCGCCAAAGTCGCCTCCTCTGCATACATAATACGGTCGTGCGGCTTTTAAATAATTATCGTCAGGCTTATTATCACCGTTACTGTCCCATAGATATTCCAGCGTTTCATTGACATATTCCTTTTCTGTCGGCGCGGCGGGTTCTGCCGAAGCGGTCATATTCTCCTGCGTTTTAGAGAAGCCGCCGAGCGTATCGGCTGCGGTGCAGGAAAAAAGCAGGCATAAGCCGAGCAGCGCCGAAACGGTCCTTTTAAGCAAGGAACGCGGGCTTTTCGTTTTCATAATTCCATACCTCCCCCGGTTTATCCGAGAAAATTAAAATTTCAAAAATAAAATTACCGCAGTTATACACAGTAATTATATCACAATGCTATACATTTGTCAACCGGTTTTGCGAATACCAATGTAAATTTTGTGTTATCGGCGGCAGTAAAAATTTGTACCGAAAAATGATATAAATTTCATAATTATGATATGAAACGGATATAGTTTTATGATATAATATCAAAAACAGCGGCATGAGCCGATAATAAAAGGGAGATGTTTCGGATGAAGGAATTTATTGGTTTCAAAAAGGGCGTAGATCTTGGCGGCTGGCTTTCTCAGTGCGATTATGACCCGAAGCATATGGAAAGCTTTATCACAAAGAGCGATCTGGAGCAGATAAAGTCGTGGGGGTTAGACCATGTGCGGCTACCTGTCGATTATAACGTGCTGGAAACGTCCGAGGGCGTTTTTGACGGAGCAGGCTTTAAGCATATCGACAACGCTGTCGCTTGGTGCGGCGAGCTTGGTTTAAATATTGTTATCGACCTGCACAAGGCTCTCGGTTTTTCGTTTGACGAGGGCGAGCGGGAGAGCGGATTTTTTGAAAGCGAGGAGCTTCAGCAGCGTTTTTATAAGCTCTGGGAGACATTAGCGCAGCGTTACGGAGACTGCCCTATAGCGGCGTTTGAGCTGCTCAACGAGGTCACCGAGCAGAAGCATTGCAAAAAGTGGAACGAGATAATCAGGAATTGTATCGAGCGCATAAGAAAATACGCGCCGAGCACGCCGGTAATAGTCGGCGGCTACTGGCAGAACAGCCCGCACGCCGTCAAGGATCTCGACCCGCCGTATGATGAAAACGTCGTATATAATTTCCATTGCTACGACCCGCTTAAATTCACTCATCAGGGCGGCGAATGGGTAAAGCAGCTCGACCCGACGGTAAGGCTGAGCTTTGACGAATGTGACATAACAACGCAGATGTTCATCGACGCTTTCAGCGAAGCGGTGAACGCGGCAAAGGCTAACAACACCTGCCTTTATTGCGGAGAATACGGCGTTATCGACCGCGTTACTCCTGAGGATACGGTGAAATGGTTCAAGACGATAAACGCGGCTTTTGAGCATTACGGCATATCCAGAGCGGCTTGGAATTACAAGGAAAAGGATTTCGGAATTTCCGGCGAGCGTCTTAGCGGCGTTATCGACGAGCTGAAAAATTATTTCTGATAAAAAAACGGATCGGACGTGTAATTTCGTCAGATCCGTTTTTGCTGTGTTAAATTTATGCTGTGTTATTCCGAAACGCTTGTCAGATCCTCCTCGGAGGTGAATCTTACCCACTGATATTCCGCGGTAAGCGGCACGGTGTCGTCAAAGGCGTTCAGCCAGCCGTCAACCCCCTTGCCGTTCCAGGCGTTCATCATGATCTTTGAGGGCGTCACGGGAAGATTTTCGGTCGCCGAATAGACCTCCTCGCCGTCGACGTACCAGGTTATGGAATCTGCCGCCCACTTAAAGCCGTAGGTGTGGAAATCCTCCGAAGCGTCAAAGCCGAGGTCGTGAAGCTGCTCATGGTTTCCCGTGCCGTCGGTGTAGTAGTTAAACTGTACCTGCGTGGTATCTTTTCCGAGAAATTCAATATCTATCTCGTCCCACGGATTGTTATCGCTCGGACCGGTATAGGTGAAAAACGAGGAGACGACGCCGTTGTTTTTTATCGGCTTCATTGATACCTCGTAAAGACCGTAGCCGTAAAAATCCTTGCTGCGGTATTCTCCTGCGGTGTATTCGTCAAAATAATTCTTGTCGATGGTAAGCTTCATCAGCGAATCCTCAAACGTGCAGTTTTTATCCGTCCAGGTGCAGTTGAACATATTGCCGTTGGACCAGCCGTTTGAGATCTCGAATTTATCCGACGCGCCCTTTGAAAAATCCGCGCTCAGCGTGTAAGGGGAGTCCTCCTCCTCGGCTTGAGCCGACGAAGCGTCCTCGGCGGCGGACTGTGCGGCGGAGTGATCATCTGTCGGGGTCTCCTCTTTATCCGAGCAGCCGCAGAAAGAAGCTGCCAAGACGAGGGTGCAGAGCAGGCATACATATTTTCTCAACATTAAAAAAACTGTCCTTTCTTACTTTTTCGATTTTTCGGTCTTTTCGTCAAAGGTGTAGATCCTGTAATATTTTTCTCTGTATTGCTTCGGCGTAAGACCGGTGCGTTTTTTAAACGCGGAAATAAAGTGGCTGTGAGAGGAAAAGCAGAGATAATTTGCGATATCTATAGGCGGGTAGTCGGTGTATTTAAGCATATTTTCGGCAGTCTGTATGCGCTTTGTCATGATGTAATCGGAAAGCGTAACGCCGACCTGTTTTTTGAAAAGCTTAGAGATATACTGCGGCGTAAAGCCTATATGCTCGGCAATATCCTGTATCCTTATCTCGTTGTAGATGTTGTCGTAGATGTAATCTATGCACATAAGCACCTGCTTTGAAAAAGCTTCTCCGGAGGAAATTTTTTTCATGCGCTTGGTATATTCGAGGATCATTTCAAGATGAAGCTGACCCAGCTGCTTTTCGGTCGTGCAAAGATCGAGACGGTTTATAAAAATATCGCTCATCGTAAACGCCGTTTCGCTCGGCATACCGCCGTCTATGCAAAAGCGCGCTACCATCGCTATAGTTATGGTAAGATGATATTTGACGTTTCTGATAGGATCGTCGCTCAGCTTGCCGAAGCCCTCCGCGCTGAACGGGGTATAGAGCTTTTTGACAAGCTCTAGGTCTCCCGCCTTTACAGCGGTGTAAAATTCGAGTTCTTTTTCATAGGGCTGATGCCTGAAATCGTATTCTCTCTGCAAAAATTCCCTGTTTGAAAGCTCTTTATTTATGCTCATGTTTACCCCCAAAAAATTCTTCCCCTTTATGGCAAGACCTGTATCCGTCTTTGAATACAGGTCCTGTGACAATTTCCGCACAGTCCGCCCGAGGGACGCTACGCCCCTTTGCGGGCGAACGGTGCAGTATTGCCAACATATATAATTGAAGGATGATAATTATGACATCTTTTGCTGCGCCTCCTCGAGCATGAAGTCGAGAGCGGCTTTGTTCGTTTCAACGATGCTGGTCCAGGTGTCGGTCTCCTGCGGATTCATTGTTTTCTTGATTATGTTGTCGGTAAGATTGGAAATATCGGTAGAAAGTCCGGTAGCAAATTCAAATACGGGGTGTTCGGCAGCCATCGAGTAGATCTCGTCTCTCATATCGAGCATCTCGTCGGT
The DNA here is from genome assembly GCA_947589205.1 of uncultured Ruminococcus sp. Lineage (GTDB taxonomy): Bacteria > Bacillota > Clostridia > Oscillospirales > Ruminococcaceae > YE71. The sequence continues at coordinate 7,539 of CANQCJ010000091.1, forward strand.
CCAGCCGTAATCCTTTTTAAACTGTTCGATAGTTATGCTGTGAGCCTCGGCGTCCGTTTCGGCGTATCTTGTGCAGTCGAGCCAGGCGGCAACGCCCTCGGGGTTTTTAGCTCCTCTGCAAATGCAGAAGCCGTGTATTCTCGAAGGAACATACTGCACGTCGCTGTCGGCGGAGCAGGGAACGGGCACGAACATGACCTCTCCCGAAGAAAGATCGCCGTAGGGCTTAGTCACGCTCGGAGCGTCCTCGATCCCCCAGAGACCTATCGGATAGAACAGCGTAAGACCCGAGGCGATACCCGTGCCGAACACGTCTCCGCGCACCTTCCAGTCATGGTCGTGCTTAGGATATACGACGCCGTTCTTCTGAAGCTCATACATCATATTTTCCGCTTTAGCGATAAGCGGATCCTCTATATTGTTGGTTATTTTTCCGTCCTGCATACCGATAAGCGGCAGACCGGTGGATTCAAGCAGCGCGTTTTCGTAGTACCAGCCGTCGAGAGCGTATTTATCCGCTTCGGCGTCGGTAAATTCTACGCACATATCGCTGAAGGTATC
>CANQCJ010000092.1 GCA_947589205.1 uncultured Ruminococcus sp.
CTGTCGGTCACGCTGCTCGAATCGGTTGTCGATGAGCTGTCGGTCACGCTGCTTGAATCGGTCGTACTGCTCGAATCGGTTACGGAAGAGCTGTCGGTCGTACTGCTGCTCGGATCTCCCAATTCGGTCACCTCCGGGGCTTGCGGTACTAACTCATAGGGAGCGCCGGTCGTTTTGCCGTAATTTTCCGCGACCGTACCGCTCTTGCAGAGGATCTTTATATCCTTGCTGATAAATTCAAGTCCCAGCTCATAGCTTTCGGGAACGTATACCTGCTTTATCGGTAGCGTGGTGTCCTTGATGTTGGGCGAGGTGTAGGCAAAGCCTACCGCCGTGCCGCCGAACGCGCTTATAAGTCTGCCGTCATTGCCGAATATCGCGCTTCCCCTTGTCGGCTGTAAAATTCCGACTACCGGCTTATCGTTTATCTCCTTGGGGAACACTACCGTCTCGGCGTCTCCCTCATATCCGACAAGCACGACCTCGTTGCCTATCTCGGCATAGAAGAATTTTCCCGACTTCCTTCCGCCGACGTATTTTATCTGCTTTATATCCTCATTGTTGAGCTTGTCGGCAAATTCGGTATAGCCTACGTTCTGATTTCCGAGAGCGGATACAAATCCGTCATAGCCGTGGTCGTAATCGGGCGAGATATTTCCGTAAAGCTTGTTGTAAGCTTCAACAAGCTCGTTGTAGTGCAGGGTGCTGCTTGCGGTGTAGTAGCTTTCGGGAGCGGCGGTGTTGGTCTGAGCCGCTTCTGCAAGCTCTGCGGAATTTAAGGTTATATTATATCCGCCGATAACAAGACCCGACGCTTTGAGCGTCTCAGCGTCCTCCTCGGTGAGCACATATGTATAGCTGTCCGAACCGGTTTTAAGATCTATAGCACCGTCGGCGTTAGCTATTTTGACCGCTCCGGGAAGCACCGCCGAAGCTTCTCCCGCACTCGTGAGCTTTATCTGCTGCACCTTATCCTCCGTGCTGTTGACAGAATAGCTGAATCTGAGCGTCTGACCCGCTTTTGCGTTTTCAAACCTTGCGGAGGCTACCGAAACGGAAACCGCTCTGTCCGATCCGAGATTGGTTTTTGTTATACCTAAGTCTACCGTCTTGCTGACCTCCGCCTGCGAGCTGTCGTCGGGCACGACGTTCTTTATCGTGATGGAATTTCCGTCTTTAAACGTAAAGGTCATGGACATAAGCTCGAGCGAGCAGTTAGAGGACATCGACCAGATCTGCAGCTGAAGATCCGCCTTGCCGTCCTTGTCAACGAGCAGACCGCCTACGTTTTCCCATTTCCATGTATACGAGCCGGACATATCGGCATAGAATGTTCCTGCGTTGTCCCAGCCGTTTTTAGCGACCGTGTTCGCGCCTATCGTGCCGTTAAATCCGCTGCCGCCTTCCTTTACCGCGGCATTCATCGCAAACTCTATCTTATTAACGTCAGCCGCCTGTTCCTTTGTCAGATACTTCATAGGATCTACGGCATGATTGGCGATAGAATTTGTCGTCCAGAGCGGTTTTACCGTTTCCGCGCTGACGCTTATCGGTTCTTCGACAGCCGTCTTGGATACGCCGGGCAAAGCCGCTGCGCCGCATACGAGCATAAGCGCAAGAACGCCCGCGACGATTTTCTTTTCCGTCATTATAGATCATTTCCTTTCCATAGTTTTCAACAAAATTTTCCAACAGCAATATTATAGCACAGCTTTTTTCATTTGTCAAGTTTTTTGCCGCATTTTCCGCGCTTAATTATCATATTATACAAAAATCAGAGGATAAACGCCTTTAAAAAAAGCGATTATCCCCTTTTTAGCTATCGTTTTAAAAATCCGTAGTGCTTAGCTATCGCTTCAGCCTCTGCCCTTGCAAGTTTTTCAAGGTTTTTTTCCTCCAGCAAAAACGCGCGCACATCGGGGTTTACATGGTAAGAATGCTCTATAAGCACGCCGGGAGTACCGACGGACGCCGCCGCTCTGAGAACGGCGTAATAGTCTCTGCCGTCGTCGAGGTTTCTGAAAAGCGTCGAACCGTTGACCCTCGGGTCGTCGTTTTCGGAATCGTCAAATTCCTTTAAGCCGCCGTCAAAATCTCGCGCGCCGGTAACCTTTAGCTGCCGTGTCGCGGCAAGTCCCAGCTGTTCGGCGAGATCGAAATTTGAACCGCTTCTTGCATAAGCGTTCGCGAAAACATAGACCTTATTTTCCGACTGCTGCCAGACCTTTTTCTGCGCGCCTGTCGCGTTGGTGTGGAGCGAAACGAAAAAGTCGCAGCCGCTTGAAAGCAGTCCGCGCGAATCGAGACCGCCGTCGCCAACATCAACGCCCGGCGCGCCGGTATCGTCGGAAGATCTCGTTATTATCGGGGTCATGTGATAGCTCTCGAGCGCGTCTGCGAGCTTTTGACCGAGGATCAGCATCTGTTGGGCTTCGCTGTAGGGGTATTTTGCGTCCGCACCTTTTTCGGAGAAATTATTGTTTTTGTCGCCGTAATGCCCCGGGTCAACACATATGCTGACATCGCACCAGCCCTTTGCCGTGCCGGAAGCCGTCAGGTCGGATTTGCAGTTTACGCCGCCGACTTTTTTTATGCAGAGCACCTTGTATTTGTAATACTTCGTATCGCCGCTTATTTTGTCGGTATACCTGTTGGTGCTGTTGGAAACAAAGCCGAGACGGTGCCACGTCTTGTCGTTGACGGACTTTCTCATTACAAGATATTTGTCGACCTTGGAATTTTTATTTTTGCCCCATGTAACAACGATCCTGTCATCGTATTTGCTCTGCGTTGCCTTGGGGCTTTTTATTATCGGCAGACTGCTGTCTACCGGCATTGCCGCGCTTGAATTTATCGGCGAAAACGCAAGGCAGGACGCGAACGCTCCTAACGCTATGCACAGCGCCGCTAAAAATTTCGAGAACATTTTTTCCTCTCCTTTGTTATTCTTTATCCTTTTTTTAAAAATATTTTTTCCGCAAAGACCTTAACGGTCAAAAAACCGACCGCCTTTTTGTGACGGTCGGCTGCTTTTGTTCGTTTTCGATCAAGCGTTGGGAGCTCCTACGGGACATACGCCGTTGCACGCGCCGCAGTCGATGCAGGTGTTCTCATCAATTACATATTTGCCGTCTCCCTCAGAGATCGCGCTTACCGGACACTGGTCTGCACAAGCGCCGCAGGAAATGCAGTCGTCATTGATCTTATAAGCCATAGTATGTATACCTCCTAATTTTATTGCGAGAACTTTTTCGCTTCTTATATTATATCATACGGCAGCTTCTTTTACAAGTATCATGATGAAAATATTACATAAATTTTAACTTGCATTAATAAATTATAAACAAATGGTTAAGGGGGTCTAACTCTCTGTTACTTAGTCGTCGCCTTTTTAGTCGCGCTCCAATCCGAATAGCTCTTTTGACTTCCCGCTTTTTTGTAAGCCTGAATGCGGAATTTGTAAGCCGTATGAGCTTTCAAGCTCGTCACTTTGTAGTTATCGGCAGAAGCGTTGAGCGTTTTAACGGTTTTCCATGTTTTGGTCTTGCTGTCGTACTGCTGTAGCTTGTAACCGCTTGCGCCGCTTACCTTGTTCCAGTAAAGCCTTACCGCAGTTTTGGACTTGCTTGCTTTTGTGATGGTCGGCTTTGACGGCTTGGTGGCGGTCGTGATAGTCGCGCTCGCGCCGCCCCAGACGGCTTTTCCGGCAGAATCGCGAACGAACGCTTTTACCTTGTATTTATAAGTCGTGCCGGCTTTCAAGCCGCTGTCGCGGTAGGTCGTGGTGTCGCCATTGTTAATGGTTTTTATGGTTTTCCACTTGCCGTTTTCATACTTGTAAACGCGATAGCCGTCCGCGCCCTCCACCTTGTTCCAATTTATCCGCGCGGCGTTTTCCGAAGCGGAAAATTTTTGCAGACCGGGTGTGGAAATGTTGGCGGTCTCGTTTCCGCCGCCGGGGTTGTTGTTATTTCCACCGCTCGGGTTGTTGTTTCCGCCGTCCGGCTTTTTGTCTAAAAGCTCGTAGTCAAGTCCGTGACTTTTCGCATACTGCTCGGCATCTGTGCCGGAATAGCAGTAAAGCTTGAATCCCTCTATCTGTTCAGAATAATATGTTCCGTCCGCGGCTTGTTTCATTACCATTCCTAAATCCGAACCGCTTATTGTTTCGACCGTTTTCGGTATAGTCACCTTTTTCAGATTTACACAATTGCCGAATGCCTGCTGTTCAATTGTTTTAAGACCTTTGCCAAATGTTACACTTTCCAGACTGCTGCAATCTTCAAATGCGGCTAATCCTATTCTCGTAACACTATCCGGAATAGTTATACTCTTTAAAGCCTCACAGCCTTCAAAAGACCAATCTCCTATTTCTGTAAGATTTTTTCCAAACGTTATACTTGTTAAATTTTTACAACCCGAAAATGCTGAAAATCCTATGCTTGTAATGCTGTCAGGAATAGTTACATTTGTCAGACCTTCAAGATGGTAGAGCGAATATTCTCCTATACTTTTAATACCTTCCTCAAAAATTACTGTTTTAAGATTTGTGCAATTATTAAAAAGAGATTTTCCCATATCTGTAACAGTTTTTGGTATAGTTATGCTCGTCAAACTCGTACAGCCATAAAATGCCTGAAATCCTATACTTGTAACACTTTTTCCAAAATTTATTTTATCCAGCTTACTACAGCCATAAAATGCACTTTCCCCTATACTTTTAATAGTATCCGGAAGAATAATTTCTTTTAAGGTGGTATTATTAATTCCAAATACCGGCTCACCATTTCCCAAGCCTGTAACTACGCACTTCTGTGTTTTCGGGGGATATTCAACGCCCACTAAAGTTGCTGTCAGTTCAGTGGGGATATTAAGGACTTCATCTGAACCATAGTAACCGACAATAACCGCTGTGCCGTCATCATTTATTATAAACACAAAATCTCCATCCATATACTTTGTCGGTTGAGTTTCATCTGCCACACCGTGCGCGCTCGCCGTCATGACCGTATCCTGCACAAAATTTGTCGGTATCGGCGTCATGCCCAATGCCAACACAAGCGCGAGCACTCCCGCCGCTATTCTTTTTTTCATAAATAAAACCTCCTAAAAAAATTAAAAAAGGGCACAGTCCGCGTTAAAGCAGACCATGCCCGTATTTTCCGAAAAATTTGTGCAATGTGCCTATCGAAGAGCTGTTAAAGCCCCCCCCCGTTTCCATTTTCTGGTTTATACACAATGCACATATCTACACCCCTCTCTGTGGTATGTTATTATTGTACCATAGTTTCAAGATTTTGTCAAGGGGTTTGCAAAAATTTTTTTAGTTTTTTTATCACAAAAAAAGGCGGAGCTTTAAACTCCGCCGATTTTAGAAATTCACTTTTTTGTCTTAACGCTTACGACCGGACTTGCGCTTCCCCAATACACCTTACCGGAGCTTCTGACGTAAGCCTTTACCTTGAATTTGTAGGTCTTGTTTGCTTTGAGCTTGCTTACTCTGTATGTGAGCTTTGAACCGCCGTTTATGGTTTTTATGCTCTTCCATTTTTTAGACGCGCTGTCATATTGGTAAATTCTGTAGCCGCTTGCGTCGCTAACCTTGTTCCAATTGAGCCTTATCGCGGAAGAGGTCTTTGAAGATTTTTTTGTGCTGACCCTTCCGACAGTCTTTTGCGCGGTGTAATTGTCCTTATAGCTGTCACCGCAATTTTTACATTTGTGCAGGGTATAGCCTTTGGCGGAGTAGGTGGGTTTTACGACCGAGGTCTGATAGCTGTGACCCAACGCGGGTATTTTTTCGGTGTATTTGTCTCCGCACACCGAACAGGTGTAGGTCTTTTCACCGTCTGCCGTGCAGGTCGCGGGTGTCGTTACCTTTTCGGTGTAAGTATGCTCGTGGAGAAGCTCGTAGTCATTACCATACTTCATAGCATATTTTTCAGCTTCCGAATCTTTATAGCAATATATCTTGGTGGAAATACTAAATGGCGTGTTTAGTAATATATATAGAGTTTTTACACTTTTAGGAATTGTTATTTCTTTAAGCTCAGGACATTTAATAAATGCACCATCATCTATTTCTTTTAAACCCTCATGTAAAGTAACTTTATTTAATTTTGAACATTCTCTAAAAGCGTCCCATGAAATTATTGTAACATTTTTCGGTATATCTATCTCCGTCAAACTGCTGCAGCCTGCAAAAGCTCCACCGTATATACCTGTTACGCTGTTTGGCAATTCAATACTTAATAATGACTTACAATTACCAAAAGCATGAGTATCTACATAATTTATATTGCTAAGAATATCTACACTTTTCAATTTTGTGCAATCGCTAAATGCTCCGGTCGGTATATATTTCGCACCTTTTCCTATGCTGACAGTTTCAAGATTTGTACAACCGCCAAGAAAATAACTTCCTAAATTTGTTACTGAATCAGGAATATTAAAGCTTGTCAATGACGTACAATATCTAAATGCACCGCCTTTTATTTCTTTTACGGTATTTGGTATAGTTATATTTTTTAGTTTTTTACAGTAGGAAAAAGTATAGTCACCAATTAGCAAAAGATTTTTTGGAAGTGTTACCGATTCAAGATTTAAACATTCTCGAAAAGCTCCATCATCAACAATTTTAATTGTGTCCGGCATAGTAACAGATTTTATATTCTTATTATCATAAAAACAGCCGTTGCCTATCTCCGTCACCGTTCTTCCGCCCAATGTTTCGGGGATAACAACATCTGTTGCCTTGCCGGTATATTTAGTTATCCTGACAGTTCCGTCATCTTTTAATTCGCGTTTATAATCGGTATCAGCCGCGCTCGCGGATATAGAATTATCCAACCCGATAAATTCCGTGACAGGCGCGCCCGCACCGAGAACCATCGTCAGCGCGAGGAGACCGGCTAAAACTTTTTTCTTCATAAAATTACCTCCACCATGGTAAATTTACATAAAATGGTATTCAAAATCAGCCAAATATGTATTATAATAAAATTATATCACACAACAGAGCAAATGTCAACAGTATCTGTACAAAAAATCAACAATTTTATAGTAATACTGTGATAAACTCAAAATTACGGAGGGATACTGATGGTGAAATTCGCCGAAAAATTGAAAGAACTGCGAAAAAATGCAGGGCTTACTCAACAGCAGCTTGCCGACCGTATCTGGGTCACAAAGGCGTCTATAAGCTATTATGAATTGTCCGAACGCGACCCCTCGCCGGAAATTCTGGTAAAGATCGCAGAGGTTTTTCATGTCACCACCGATTATCTGTTGGGCATTGACGATAAACGGATATATCTTGACGTAAGCGACCTTAACGATGAAGAGATAGAGCTTTTACAGCACACCATAGACCTGTTAAAAAAGAACCGAAGCCGATAGGATCACGGCAGAACGGTTCTTTTTTTTGCAAAAAAATCGGCGGAGCATAAAACTCCGCCTTTTTCGTTATTGTATCACTTGGTAGTCGCCTTTTTAGTCGCGCTCCACTTAGAATAATTCCTCTGCTCCCCGCCGTCAGCGTAAGCCTGAATGCGGAATTTGTAAGTCTTTCCGGACTCTAAGCCGCTAATTCTGTAGTTGCCTTTCGTACCCTTAACAAGCTTAACGGTTTTCCACTTCTTGGCTGCGCTGTCATATTGCTGTATCTTATAACCCTTGCATTCAACAGGATTCCAATACAGCCTAACAGCCGTCTTGGCTCTGCCGACCTTGGTAATAACAGGCTTTTCCGGGTCTGTTCCAACAGTGAACACTTCGCTCGCACTGCCCCAAACCGGGTTTCCGTCCGCGTCACGCACGAATGCTTTCACCTTATATTGGTAAGTCGTACCGGCTTCCAAGCCGCTCTGACGGTATGTCGTAACATCGCCCTTGCCGAGAGTTTTAACGCTCTTCCACTTGCCGTCGATGAGCCTGTAAACTCTGTAACCGTCCGCTCCGTCAACGGCGTTCCAGTTTATGCGAACTGCGTCGGCAGTCGCACTGTAGGCTGTTGTCTGAACAGGTGCGGGCTTTTCGGGTGCGGGGGTAACGGGTGTGTCGGGGGTCGATGAATCGTCTGGCTTGGACGAA
>CANQCJ010000093.1 GCA_947589205.1 uncultured Ruminococcus sp.
CGGCTATCACTGCGGCGACCTCCTCCTCTATACCGCTTTCGACTGCCGGGACAGGCGCGGGAGGGGGCGTTACTATCTTTGGAGCTGCTTCGGCAGCGGCGGCTTCTATCGAAGCTTTGGCTTTTTCACTTTTCTTTTTGTTTATGATATCAAATATCTTACCGTAAAGCCACACGAGAGCTATCAAGATGATAAGCCCCAAGAAAACAACGACTATTCCGGTTATTACCACAGAGGCTACCGTCTGCGCGCTCAGATCACGGTCAGATGTGTGGATAACGTTGTCGGTCAACAGCAACAATTTACCGCCCATATTTACTTTACTCCTTTATGTCGGATTTTTCACGATATTACTTATCGCTCAATCATTAATAATTATACACCTTTTTTTCACAAATTACAAGTACCAAACTACAATTATTCCCTAAAACAATTATCAACTTTTTTGCACATTTTTTTTAAAAAATAATTAATAATATAAATTTCAGCAAAATTTAAAGCTTTGTTCCCACTGTTGGTATATAATTAATGTAAATATATTCAGTAAGGGAGGCAGATCTTGCTTTATGCTGGAAAAAACAGGTGAAAGACTGCTCGAATACGCGCCTAATCTGCTTTTTGCGCTTATTCTCGCGGTTTTGGGCTTTATTGTAATAAAGCTTGCTATCGTAATGCTCAAAAAGGCTCTCGGACGTTCGCGGCTCGATCCTATCGCGGCTTCGTTTCTTATATCGCTGTTAAGAGCGGTGCTGTACGTTATCCTCGGGGTCATGATACTTTCTCAGCTTAAAGTGCCTATGTCGTCTATCGTCGCCGCTCTCGGCACGGCGGGACTGGCTATAGGTCTCGCCATGAAGGACAGCCTTAGCAACGTTGCGGGAGGGTTCATTCTTATGTTCAACCGCCCGTTCAAGGCAGGCGATTTCGTTGAGATCAACGGCAGCGAGGGTACGGTCGATCAGATAACCATTCTTTACACAAAGCTGCTGACCACCGACAACAAAGCCGTGCTTATCCCGAACGGCACCGTCGCTTCGGCTACGATAACCAACTATACGCAGGAGGAGCTTCGCAGGCTCGAAATGAAATTTTCCGTTTCGTATGATTCCGACGTCAAGACCGCGCTTTCTCTTCTTATAAAATGCGCCGAGGATTCGCCGCTTTCGCTCGATACTCCCGAACAGCCCGCCGCCCGCGTATGCGCTTATGAGGACAGCTGCGTTAAGCTTATGCTTCGGGTATGGGTGCGCTCAGAAAGTTACTGGGAGCTTTTCTACCGGCTGAACGAATCTATAAGAGACGCTTTTGACCGCTCGGGTATCTCGATACCCTTTCCGCAGGCGGATATACATATCACAAGATCGAGTTAAACAAAAAGCAGGCGCGCAAAAACGCCTGCTTCAGCTTTTTATCGCCGCTTCAAGCTGAGCAAGCTTTGAAGCCATTCTCATTTGCCCGTCAAGCACAAGATACGCCGTCTGCTCGCTTTTGCCGCCGCAAAGCTCGTTATACGCCGCGCAGCTCTCTATCATTATCTGCTTTATCAGCCTGCGGGCGTCGCTAAGTCCCTTAAGATCGCTCTCAGCCATTCGCTCCATCTCCCATCGCGTTTTGTATCCGTGAAGCATGATCCAGCGCGGACGCCGCAAGCTTTTCGTATTCCGTTTTTAACTGCGGCGAAGCCGTTCGGCTTGAAAGCTGAACAAACCGCTCCGCAAGCTCGGAGCAGGACGACAGCAGGCATTTTAACTGTAAACGCTCTTTTTCTGCGCTTAACATAAACTATCACCTCTTACGCAAATTAGCATTTGCAAAAAAGCGGCGTTTATTCGTTTTTTTCAAGAAACGTTTTGCAGATCGTCAGCACGCAGACTTTATCCGCGCCCAAAACCTTTAAAAGCTTTGAACAGCAGTCGGCGGTCGAACCGGTCGTCATTATATCGTCGCACAATATCAGCGTTTTTCCGTCGAGTCTATGAGCGTTTTCCGCCGTATCATAGGCTTTTTCTGCCGCCTCTCTGCGCTGCGCGGCTGTAAGCTCATGCTGCGCCGTACCGTCGTTTTTATGGATAAGCAGACTAAGATCAATTTTTATCCCCGTCAGCCCTGCGATCTCACTTGCGTAAAGCTCCGCCTGATTAAAGCCGCGTTTTCGCTGCTTTTTGCGCGCCATCGGGACTGCCGTTATTATGCACTCATTCGTTTTTTCTTTTTCGGCAAAGTAATTTTCAAACGTTTTCCGCGCGAAATACCCCGCAAGCTCCGTGCGTCTGCCGAGCTTGAACGACAGCACGGCGTCTCTCGGCTTGCCGTCATAGCTGTAAAGCGAAAAGGCTTCGTCAAAGCTTTTGCCCGAAGCGTCGGTATAGATATTTTCTTCTGTCAATACGCATTCATCGCAGAAGCTTTCGTTCCACGCTATGACATTATTGCAGCAAAGGCAGCGGTTCGGGAGAAAAATATCCGCTATAAAATCAAAGCAGCGTTTGCTGTTCTTCATCACCGTTAAGCTCCTTGAGCATCTCCTTTAAGCAGGTATAGCGCAGCATTCGCCTGTCGTTGTCTATCATAAATTCCACCCGCTTGCTGTTTCCGATTATTATAAGCAGTTTTTTCGCGCGCGTCACCGCCGTATACAGCAGGTTTCTGTAATAGAGCTTGTCATATCCGCCGAAAACCGTAAGTATCACCGCGTCAAACTCGCTGCCCTGACTTTTGTGCACCGTGACGGCGTAGGCGGGCTCTAAATTGTTCAGCATATCCGCGGTATAGACCGCTTCCCTGCCGTCAAAATCTACTTTGAGCGTCCGCGTTATCCTGTCGCAGGAAACTATCCGCCCGATATCGCCGTTAAATATCCCCGCTCCGCTCTCGTTTTTTTCTCCCTCGGTCTTATGCCAGATAATGTCATAATCGTTTTTCGTCTGCATTACCTTGTCTCCCGTCCTGTAGGTGAATATCGGGGCAGCTATCTCGCTTTTTCCCTTGGCGGGCGGGTTAAGCTCGCTTTGCAGGACTTTGTTCAGCTCTATCGTTCCGGCAGGACCCTTGCGGGTCGGGGAAAGCACCTGTATATCTTCAAACGGCGAAAAGCCGTACGCTTTGGGCAGACGCGTTTTGCAAAGCTCTGCGGTAAGCGTTTGAAGATCGGTATAATCCAGACGCTGGAAGAAAAAGAAATCCTTGTCCTTTTCGGTAAGATCTATATGCTGTCCGCTGACGATCCTATGAGCGTTTGTGATTATCGCGCTTTTTTGCGCCTGACGGAATATCTGCGTCAGCCTTACCACCGGCATTACTCCGCTCGCCATTATATCCTTTAGAACATTGCCCGCTCCAACGCTCGGAAGCTGGTCGGAATCGCCGACAAGCACCAGCTTGCAGGTCATGCCTATACCCTTTAGCACCGCCTCGAACAAAAGCGTGTCCACCATCGACATCTCGTCTATTATCAGCGCGTCGCATTCAAGCATATTGTCCTCGTCATGGACAAAGCATATTTTTTCCGAATCCACCGGCTTTACCTCGAGCAGACGGTGTATCGTTTTGGCTTCGCAGCCGGTTATATCCGTCAGCCGCTTTGCCGCTCTGCCTGTAGGCGCGGAGACCATGACGTTTAATCCCTGCTGCTTGTACATATCTATTATCGCGTTGAGCGTGGTGGTCTTTCCGGTGCCCGGTCCGCCGGTTATCACTATAAAGCCATAGGACAGCGCAAGATTTATCGCTCTGCGCTGAAGCTCGTCGTATTTTACTCCGCTTTTCCTTTCGGCTTTGTCTATAAGATCGGAAAAATCTATCCTGTTGTCATATGAACATTCCTTCATGACCGACAATCGGCGCGATATGTAATTTTCCGCGCGGAAATAATCGGCAAGCATTATGAATTTGCGACCCTTTTTGATATAGCAATAGAGTGTTTCCTCTTCAAGTCCGTCCGCAAGCGTTTTGTCAAAAAGCGAGGCTTCTATCCCTAAAAACTTACAGGTCACCTCGCTTAATTTGTCTATCGGCAGGCAGGTATGACCGGCGTCGGCGTTTTGCCTTAAAACACACTCGATACCCGCGCGGACGCGGTTTTCACTGTTTTCGGGCAGCTCGAGCCTTGCGGCTATCCTGTCGGCGACCGTAAAGGAGATCCCCAAGTAGGGCGTACACAGAAGATAGGGGTTAGCCCGTATAAGCATTTCGGCGTGCTCGCCCCAGCGTTTGAACGCGCGCACGCTTACCGACACCGGTATATCGAACTGCGAAAGAAATATCATCAGCGTTCTTGCCGCGAAGGTCTGTTTGAACTGCTTGGATATTTTTTCCGCTTTTGCTTTGCTGATACCCTCTATTTCTGTAAGGCGTTCGGGGGAATTTTCGAGTATCTCAAAGGTCTTGTCGCCGAATTTGTCGACGAGAGCCTTCGCCGTCAGCGGCCCTATCCCCTTGACCGCGCCGTTTGTCAGGTATTTTTTTATCGCCGAAGCGGTCTTGGGCAGACTTCTTTCGCAGTATTCGCATTTGAACTGCTCTCCGAATTTTTTGTGGACGACAAAGCTTCCGGTACAGATAAGCTCCTCGCCCTCCTCGACGCTGCCAAGCTCTCCGACAACACATATCAGATCATTGCCGCTCGCCAGCATTATCACCGCAAAGCCGCTCTCATCGTTTCTGTATACTATGCTGTCAACTTCGCCCTCTATTTTTTGCTCAACTGCTTGTTCCATAATGACGCCTTAAACTCCGTAATTCCTTATTATGTAATCGCTCAACGATGAGATATGTATGCTGTGGACTATCGGATATTCCTGCGCCAGCCGCCTTGCCGCAAACGCATTGGCGCACGGCTCTGTTATCACAAGCAGTATATCCTTCGCAGTATGCGGGTCGGAAAACATTTCCTCCCAATAGCAGGACTTTACCCTTCGCTCGAACGCTTCGTCCTCCGGCATTACCGGGATAATTATTATCGACCTGACCCTTCGCCGTTTCTTTGCTGAAAAATATCTCAGCGTTATCAGAAAAGCTATCGCCAAAAGCAATGCCGCCGCGCAGATGTAAGCATACATTTTATCAGCCCCTTTTAAAAACAGCATATGCTTTTAAAAGAGTTATTGTGAAAAAAGCCGCACTATTTTTTTGAAAAAACGTGCGGCTTATCGGTTTTATTTTCAGCCGTTTGCTCTTTTGGCTGCTATGTCGGCAAGCGCGTCCTTTCTCGAAAGACTTATCTTGCCCTGAGAGTCTATATCCATTACCTTTACTACTATCTCATCGCCGAGAGCTACTACGTCCTCTACCTTTTCCACTCTTGATTTGTCAAGCTTGGAAATGTGTACCAGTCCGTCCTTGCCGGGAGCTATCTCTACAAACGCGCCGAAGCTCTTTATCGAAACTACCTTGCCTTTATAGATCGCGCCGATCTCGGGATCGTTGGCGATAGTATTGATTATCGAGATCGCCTGATTTGCCTTGTCAAGGTCGAGTCCCGCTACAAATACGCTTCCGTCCTCGTTTATATCTATCTTGACGTCGCACTCCGCGGAGATCTTCTGAATGACCTTTCCGCCCGAACCGATAACGTCTCTTATCTTATCGACAGGCACCTTCGTGGTAAGCATCTTGGGCGCCCACTTGTTTACCGTCGCGCGAGGCTCGGGGATAGCCTTGAGCATTATCTCGTCAAGGATATAATCTCTCGCCTTATGGGTCTTTGCAAAGGCTTCCTTGATTATATCATAGGTCAGTCCGTCTACCTTTATATCGACCTGTATCGCGGTAATGCCGTTTTTCGTTCCACCTACCTTGAAATCCATATCGCCGTAGAAATCTTCAAGTCCCTGAATGTCTACCATCGTCATCCATTCGCCGCTTTCCTTGGTGATAAGTCCGCAGGAAATTCCCGCAACGGGGGCCTTTATCGGCACGCCCGCGTCCATGAGCGCAAGCGTTGAGCCGCAGATAGAGCCTTGAGAGGTAGAGCCGTTTGAAGAAAGCACCTCGGAGACCATTCTTATCGCATAGGGGAAATCCTCAACGGAGGGGATAACCGGGGCAAGCGCTTTTTCCGCAAGCGCGCCGTGACCTATCTCACGTCTGCCGGGTCCTCTCGACGGCTTTGTCTCGCCTACCGAATAGCTCGGGAAATTGTAGTGGTGGATATATCTCTTGGAGGTCTCCTCGTCTATTCCGTCAAGCTTCTGCGCGTCGCTTACCGGTCCTAACGTACAGATAGTCAGCACCTGCGTCTGACCTCTTGTGAAAAGTCCCGAACCATGTACTCTCGGCAGCAGTCCGACCTCGGAAGCAAGCGGACGTATTTCGTCGATACCTCTTCCGTCGACTCTCTTGCCCTCGTACAGCCAGCTGCGGACGATCCTTTTCTGGAGCTTATACATCGCTTCGTCTATCATAGCCGCCCGGTCGGGGTAGATCTCGTCGTACTTTTCGTGCACCGCGTTCATTATCGGCGCAAGTCTCGCATCGCGAATATTCTTGTCGTCGGTATCGAGAGCTTCCTTGACCTGCTCGCCCACCATCTCGTCAAGCTCGTCAAGAAGCGCGTGGTCTATCTCCATAGACTCAAATTCAAACTTCGGCTTGCCTATCTGCGCCTTTATGTCGTTTATAAATGCAATGAGCTTCTTTATTTCCTCATGACCCTTGATTATCGCTTCAAGCATAAGATCGTCCGGCACCTCGTCCGCGCCCGCTTCGATCATTACTATCTTTTCCATAGAACCCGCAACGGTCAGGTTAAGATGATTGCGCTCTCTCTGCTCTGCCGTCGGATTGAGCACCAGCTCTCCGTCGACAAGTCCTACGCTTATTCCCGCGATAGGTCCGTTCCACGGAATGTCGGAAATGGATATTGCGATAGAAGCCGCGCACATTCCCGCGATCTCGGGTGAGCAGTCGGGGTCTACGCTCATTACCGTCATCACTACCGACACATCGTTTCTCATATCCTTCGGGAAAAGCGGACGTATCGGACGGTCTACCATTCTCGAGCAAAGTATCGCTTTATCGGTAGGCTTGCCCTCGCGCTTGGTGAACGAGCCGGGGATCTTTCCGACCGAATACAGCTTTTCCTCAAAATCCACCGACAGCGGGAAAAAGTCTATGCCGTCGCGCGGCTTTGCGGAAGCCGTAACGTTAGCCATGACCACCGTCTCGCCGTAACGCACCCAGCATGAGCCGTTAGCCAGTCCGCAGGTCTTGCCGGTCTCTACCTTGAACGGTCTGCCCGCATATTCCGTTTCAAAAACCCTGTAATTTTCAAACATCTTTGCTTCAGTTCCTTTCTGTTTACCGAAACGGTGGATCATTAGCAGCGACCGCAGTACGCCGCGCTTTTTTCGGCGCGCTCCGGTCAATGCTAATCGTTTTCAGACTTTAAAGCTGAAAACCTCACCGTTTGAGTAAAAAAATATTTTTGTGCCGCTCACACGGCTTGTTAATAAACACGCAAAGGCAGAAGCGCATAAATGACGCTTCCGCCTGCCGTTTTTTCGTTTACTTACGAATACCGAGCTTTTCGATAGTCGCTCTGTATCTTTCGATATCCTTGGATTTGAGGTAATTAAGAAGATTTCTTCTCTTACCTACCATTTTAAGAAGTCCTCTTCTCGAATGGTGATCCTTCTTGTGTACCTTCAGGTGCTCGGTGAGGTCGTTTATTCTTCTTGTGAGAATAGCGATCTGCACCTCGGGCGAACCGGTGTCGGTCTCGTGTGTTCTGTTAGCCTCGATAACGGCTGTTTTTTCGTCTTTTCTGAGCATTTTTCGTACCTCTTTCAAAATATTTCCTACAAGGAAGAATATGGCAGGTAACTCTCTCCGTCGGAGCTTGACCCATGATCTGCCTTGCGGATATGCTGTGTTTAAACGGTCACCCGCAGCACAGCTATTTAATTATACACCAAAAAACACGTTCTGTAAATAGTTTTCACGAAAAATTTACATCTGCGCTTACTTGATACCGTTCTGCTGCTTTGCCGCTGTTAGCGTGTTCTGCATGAGCATCGCTATCGTCATAGGTCCTACGCCGCCGTGGACGGGGGTTATGT
>CANQCJ010000094.1 GCA_947589205.1 uncultured Ruminococcus sp.
AAGGCGCGTGCTATCCGCGCGGTCTTTTGACCTATATCCCCGTAGCCGACTATCCCGAGCGTCAGACCGCTTATTTCCGTTGTCGGGATATGAAAGTAGGAAAACAGCTTGTAGTTTATCCAGTCGCCCCGCTCAACGGTCGAAGCGTATTCGTGTACCCGGCTGAAATGATCGAGAATAAACGCAAAGGTGTGCTGGGCTACCGAATCGGTCGAGTAGCCGGGGACGTTGCAGACCGCCGCGCCGCGCTTGTCGGCCTCTTTAGTGTCGACATTGTTGAAGCCGGTCGCGAAAAGTCCGACGTATTTTAAATTTTCGCAGACCTCAAATACCTCCTTGGTGATAAGGCATTTGTTGCAGATGACCGCGTCGGCGCCGCCGACAGCGTATGCTACGTCCTCGTTTTTGGTATAGCCGTACACGCGGGTATCGCCCAGGGAGGTTATTTCATCGAGTGAAATATCGCCGTGCGTGACCGTCTCGCTGTCGAGGATAACTATTTTGGGTCTAAGCATCATCATCGTTATCCTCAAAGGCGTTTTCAATTATCATCTTGTCCTTGGCTCTGCGGATCTTTTCCGCCATTCTCCGCCGCTGAGCCTCCTCGCTGTCGTCGTCCTCGCCGATAACGGCGATATTTTCGGTGCTGTCATTCTCCTCGGACGCCTCGGCGTTTTCTGCGGCAGGAGCAGGCTTAGATGTGAGCTTATAGCAGACGAACGCGCCGATAAGGAGCAGCGCTTCGAGCAAGCCCAGAATATTTATCGCGGTCTTTGAAGTGCCGAAGGAGGTCTGCGTTATAAAGGTAAGATCTATCGCCGCCATTATCAGCAGATAGTGCCAAGAGCCCTTTCTGTAAAACTGCACGAGATATATCACCGTTGCGGCAAAGCAGAAAAGCAGATGTCTGCCCATGGTCAGCGGAGTATAAACGTTCTGCATACCTACATCGTTAGCAAGAGCAGTAAGCATATGCGCCATAAAAATATCCTTCTCTCAAAATTTGATACTATCATTATAGCACTTTGCAGGGTGCATTTCAAGTATTTATCGTAAATTTTTTATATTTGCCTTGTTTTTTTTGCTTAGATATGTTATAATAGACTTTGAAGTAATTTTTTAAAGCTGATTTGGGGCGGTGAAGTAAATGACGGTCGGCGTCGACTATTATCCGGAGCATTGGAGCGAAGAGCTTTGGCGGAGCGATATAGAGCTTATGGAAAAAACAGGCGTTAAGCTTGCGCGCATCGGGGAATTTGCGTGGAGCAGGCTCGAGCCGCGCGAGGGGGAATTTGACTTTTCCTTGCTCGATAAGGCGATAGAGCTTTTTTCCTCACACGGCATAGGCGTTATACTTTGCACGCCGACGAGCTGTCCGCCGCTGTGGCTTTACGAAAAATATCCGCAGGCGGTCCGCGTCGGTACGGACGGGAGGAGGATCGCCGCGGGCATACGCGGGCACAGGTGCGTAAATTCGCCGGAGCTTTTGAAATTTTCCGACAGGATAGTCAAGCTCTTAGCGGAGCGGTACTGCGGAAACAAAGCCGTGAAGCTCTGGCAGATAGACAACGAGCTTGAAGCGGATATCTGCTTTTGCGAGAATTGCTCTGTTAAATTCGTAAATCGGCTTAAAGAGAAGTACGGCACGCTTGAAAATATCAATAGGGCTTACGGAAATTCCGTCTGGAGCGGGGAGTATTCGGCTTGGGAGCAGATATTCAAGCCGTTCGGCAGCTATCCGCAGGCGTGGCTCAACCCCGCGCTAATGCTCGATGTCAGAAGATTTTTTTCCGATTCGATAATAGGATTTCTCAGCAGGCAGGCCGATATTATACGAAGTGTCGACAAAAACGCAAAAATTACCACGAACACCTGGTTCTGCGAATATATGCCGGACTTTTACAAGGAATTTGAAAATATAGACGTCGTTTCCTATGACAACTATCCGCCGCTTACGATACCGAGCGATGCGGAAGCGGAATATTCCCACGCGCTTCAGCTCGATATCATGCGCGGGATAAAGAAGAAAAATTTTATGATAATGGAGCAGCTGAGCGGCGCAATGGGCTGTTGGATGCCGATGACGCGCACGCCAAAGCCGGGAATGATCGAGGGCTATGCCTTGCAGGCGTTTGCTCACGGCGCGGACAGCGTTGTGCATTTTCGCTGGAGGACCGCGCTGACAGGCGCGGAAATGCACTGGCACGGGCTGATAGATCATTCAAATGCTCCCGGCAGGAGATTCGGGGAATTTGAAGAGCTTTGCAAAAAAGCGAAAACGCTCGAAGCGTTAAAGGGCAGTAAAATAATTTCCAAAGCGGCGGTGATATATTCGCCCGAGGCGGAATACGCGTTTAAGATACAGCCGCAGACGGACGGCTTTTACTACTTCGAGCAGTTGAAAAAGCTCTACGGCGCGTTAAAGGGCTTCGGGATAAATATCGACGTGGTGAATTACGGCGAGCCGCTGGACGGTTACACACTTGCCGCCGCGCCGACGCTGTATGTCAACAATGAAAAGGGCGTTGCCGAGATAGAGCGGTTCGTTTCAAACGGCGGAACGCTTGTTCTCACAAACCGAAGCGGCGTTAAGGACGAGCACAACAACTGTATCATGCAGCCGCTGCCGACCGTTTTTGCAGAAATGGCGGGCGTTACGGTCGAGGAATACGACCCGTTGGGGTATGCCGAGGAAAAAATTATTTTTGAAAATAAAGAATACAAGGCTTTGCGCTGGTGCGATGTTCTCTCGCCGCTCACGGCAGAGCCGGCAGCTGTATATTCGAGCGGCTTTTACGCCGGAAAATGCGCTGTGAGCGAAAACAATTACAATGGCGGCAGGGTGTTTTATATCGGCACGGTCGGGGAAAAAAGCTTTTACCGCGCGCTGTTTAAATATATCTTAGACAAGACGGGTATTGGATATATCCCCGACCTGCCCGACGGCGTTGAGATGACCGTCCGCACCGGTGAAAGCGTCAGCGCGGAGTTTGTTTTCAACAACACCGATACGCCAAAGAGCTTTGCGCTGCGCGGGGAGGAGCTTAGCCTACAGCCGTTTGAAATGCAGGTGAGATATTTTGAGCAGTGACGTTTTTATCATCGGCGCGGGAGCGGCGGGACTTTTCTGCGCCGTTCGGTCGGCTTGGGCGGGCAATTCCGTAGTCATAGCCGAGCACGAGGACAGACCCGCGAAAAAGCTTGAGATAACCGGCAGGGGACGCTGCAACGTCACCAATAACTGCGACGTGCGCACGGTCATGGAAAACATTCCGCGAAACGCTAAGTTTCTCTATTCGGCTCTAAGCAGATTTTCCCCCGAGGACACGATGGCGTTTTTCGAGTCGTTAGGCGTAAAGCTTAAGACCGAGCGCGGAAACCGAGTTTTCCCGGTCAGCGACAGCGCGAAGGAGATCTCTCATGCGCTGATAGATGCGGCGAAGCAAGCCGGGGTAAAATTCGTTCATGACGATATACTTTCGCTCATCATCGAAAACGGCAAAGCAGTCGGCGCGCGCGGGAAAAAGCGGGACTATTTTGCAAAAAAAACAGTGGTCGCCTGCGGCGGACTTTCTTACCCGAAAACCGGTTCGCGCGGGAGCGGCTACAGACTTGCAAGGCAGGCGGGGCATACCGTGACGGAGCTTCGAGGTTCGCTCGTGCCTGTCGAGCTTTGCGGAGATCTGCACGCGCAGGCGATGGGGCTGTCGCTGAAAAACTGCACGTTAAGCTTAAAGGACGAAAAAAGCGGCAGGATAATTTACAGCGAGCTCGGCGAAATGCTTTTTACCCATTACGGAATGAGCGGACCGCTCGTGCTGTCGGCTTCGGCGCACATGGACGATATTTCTCCGGGGCGTTATTCGCTTATCGTGGACTTAAAGCCCGCGCTCGATGAAAAAAAGCTCGACGCGCGTCTGCTGCGCGATCTTTCGCAGTTTCCCAACAGAGAGCTGAACAATTCCCTTAACCGTCTGCTGCCGTCAAGCATTATCCCGGTGGTCATAGCAAAAAGCGGCGTCGACGGCGCAAAGCGGGTAAATTCCCTGACGCGCGCCGAACGCATGGAGCTTGTCCGCGCGGTAAAATCGCTGACCTTTACGGTAAAGCGGCTGCGCCCGCCTGAGGAGGCGGTGATAACCCGCGGCGGCGTCGACGTAAAGCAGCTCGACCCGAAAACGATGGGATCGAGGCTTGTAAGCGGGCTGTATTTTATCGGCGAGGTCATTGACGCGGACGCCTACACCGGCGGATTTAATTTACAGATAGCGTTTGCAACGGCGGCGGCTGTTAGCGGTTAACGTCTGTACCCCAACTTGGATTTCAGACATCGGAAACATAATAACAGAACAGCTGATTGCGTCCAAGGTCGGCGCGAATGCGCGGACGGCGGACAGAAGTACTTTAAGATACGAATAACCTAATGTGTCCGCCTCTCACCTCTTACCTCCGCGGCTCGAACCGCAGGTCCGGACGCATCTCTAACCTCTAATAAAAATTATTTGAAAGGAAATGATACATATGGAAAAAAAGATAGCGGTCATCAAGGGCGACGGCATCGGACCGGAGATCGTTACGGAGGCGATGAAGGCTCTCGACGCGGCGGCGAAAAAGTTTTCGCACAGCTTCAGCTATACGCAGCTTCTTATGGGCGGCTGCTCGATAGACGCATACGGCGTGCCGCTGACCGACGAGACGATAGAAGTCTGCAAACAAAGCGACGCGGTGCTTATGGGCTCTATCGGCGGCGATACTGCGACCTCGCCGTGGTATAAGCTCCCCGCGAACCTGCGCCCGGAGGCGGGACTTCTCGGCATAAGAAAGGCTCTCGGACTTTTCGCTAATCTTCGTCCCTGCCTGCTCTATCCGCAGCTCTCGTCCGCTTGTCCGCTCAAAAAGGAGATAGCCGACAACGGCTTCGATATGCTGATAATGCGCGAGCTTACCGGCGGCCTGTACTTCGGCGCAAGAAGGACCGAGACCGTCGACGGTCTCGAGACCGCGGTCGACACGCTTATATATAATGAAAACGAGATAAGGCGCATAGCCGTAAAGGCGTTCGAGGTCGCGAGGAAGAGAAGGCATTCGGTGATAAGCGTCGACAAAGCCAACGTCCTCGATTCGTCGCGTCTCTGGAGAAAGATAATAAACGAGGTGTCGGCGGAATATCCCGATGTAGAGCTAAAGCATATGCTGGTCGACAACGCCGCCATGCAGTTAGTGCGCGACCCGGCGCAGTTTGACGTTATGGTGACGGAAAATATGTTCGGCGATATCCTCTCCGATGAAGCTTCGATGATAACCGGTTCTATCGGAATGCTGCCGTCGGCAAGCCTTAACGAGACGAAATTCGGTCTTTACGAGCCCTCCGGCGGTTCTGCTCCCGATATTGCCGGACAGGACAAAGCCAACCCGATCGCCGCGATACTTTCGGCGGCTATGCTGTTAAGATATTCGTTCGATATGACCGAGGAGGCCGACGCGGTGGAAAACGCAGTAGGAAAAACGCTCGACGAGGGCTACCGCACCGCCGATATCATGTCCGAGGGCTGCAAAAGGGTAAGCTGCTCGGAGATCGGAACGCTTATCGCAGAAAGAATATAAAAAGCTGACAAAAGAAAAGAACAAAATGAAAGGACAGCAAAAATGAAAACTAAAGGAATCGGAAAAATGCAAAATACGGCGCGGTTCGCCCTGCCGCCTTTGATAACGCTGATATTCATGCTGTTTATTTATAAAAGATACGATATGTACCCGTTCGGAACGCGTTCGCTGTCGTGGTGCGATATGTCGCAGCAGACGGTGACGCTTCTGAACCAATTTAAGGATATACTCGACGGCAGGGGCAGTATTTTTTACAGCCTGAAAAATTCCGGCGGCATGAATTTTTACGGCGTATATTTTTTCTTTTTATCGAGCCCGTTTACGTTTCTTGTAAAATTTATCCCTAAGGAGAACGTGATGATGTTCTGCAACGTGCTCGTCATGCTGAAAATGGCGATGAGCGCGCTGACCGCTTCGCTTTGCTTTTATCACTGCCGAAAAAAGCTCGACGCGCCGAGCGCGGTACTGCTCAGCGTAATGTACCCGTTCTGCGGATTTGTCATGATGTACTATCAGAACCTTATGTGGCTGGATACGGTATATCTTTTCCCGCTTCTTGTCATCTCGCTTTACCGAATGACCAAAAAGCAGAAGCCGCTGATGTATGTAATAACGCTTTCAGCCATGATGCTTGCAAATTTCTATATCTGCTTTATGATAGTTATTTATATCCTGCTTTTTGTTTTGGTTTATTCGATAAAGAATTTTTCCGGCGAATATGCAAGCAGAGTTTGCCGTGATATGCTTATCTCTTCGGCGATAGCCGCCCTGCTGACCGCATGGGTCTGGCTGCCGTCGTTTCTCGATTACGCGTCCTCGGGAAGAGGAGAAACGGGCGTCATAGATACGATAGCTTCTTCGGATATGGTGACTAATTTCAACACGGTCCTGCCCATGCTTTTTTGCACGGCGTTTGCGTTTGTAATTATCTGCATAGATATTATAAGCGGCAGAAGGCGCAGCGTTAGAAACGAACGGACGCTTATCCTGCTCGGGCTTACGCTGATACCGTTTTTTGTCGAGCCGATAAACAAAATGTGGCATACGGGAAATTATATGTCCTTTCCCTGCCGCTTCGGATTTATAACGGTATTCCTCTCGCTGCTCTGCTGCGCCCACGCGCTTGAAGAGCCTGTCGAATACAAATTCAGCAATGTAAGATACTACGCCGCGAGCGCGGTCTCGCTCATATCGATATTCTGCTGCTTTTACTATTGCGTAAGCGTCTGCTCACCCGAAAACGAGGATATATGCTCCTATTCCGACACCCTCTGGGGAAACGAGGGTTCCTTCAGACAGCTTCTGGGAGTGTTCATATTCTTCGCCGCAGCTTACGCTTCAGCCTATGTTTTTTACAAAAAAGGCTATATTTTCAAAAAAATATTCCTGTCGTTCGCGGCTATGATATTTTTGATAGAGTGTATCAGCTATACGAGCATATATATGGTACACCCGGCGATGACGAACGCCGACACCAATACCGCGCAGTCGGAGGTCTATAAGCTTTCGGGCAGGATAGACGACGATGATTTTTACCGCGTAAAATCCTATTCAAAGGTCTATAACAACAACATGATAGGCGCGCTCGGATATAATTCCGTATCCCACTACACCTCGCTTAACAGCCGCGATTTTATGCTGACCATGAAGCGTCTCGGCTACAGCGGAGTATGGATGGAGACCTCCTCCGTCGGCGGCACGCGCCTTACGGACGCTCTGCTTTCGATGAACTACGAGATAAACGGCGGAGTAAGCGGCGAAGAGCTTATCTATGAGGGCAGTGAGGGCAGGATATTTAAGCTTCCGGAATATCTGCCGATGGGACTTCTGCTTGAAGGCGGCAGCCTTGACGAATGCGAGAGCTTTGACGAGGGGCTGACCCGCGCGCAGATACAAAGCGTTATCAGCAGCAGCATTTTCGGCGAGGACGTAACGGCGGAATATTCGCCGGATATCCCCAAAGAGCCGTTAAGCGACGGCAAATATGCGTTCATCACCGGAGAAAGAATAGAATATCACATAGACATAAAGGACGAGCAGACGGTATATCTCGACTGCTATGACGGTTTTTCCAACCACCTGACAGAGCCGATATTCGATACCTTCAGCGTAACGGTAAACGGAAATACCGTAAAGCCGTCCTACCCGATAAATACCGACAACGGCGTGCTGCGCCTCGGCGACTATTCAAACACAACGCTTGAAATAACTCTCGACTGCAATAAAAATATCGAATGCGCTTCCTTTGGGGTATTCGGGATAGATACCGGCAGATTGCAGGAGCTTTGCGAAAACGCGGGCGCACCGGGGGCAAAGAGCTCGCGGTAGAGCCTCCCCTTGTCCCAGCCGAGGCGGTTTGCAAACGCCGCCACGACGTGCATGCCGTGGAGGGGCGAATCTTTGCGGGGGTGGAACTTCTCC
>CANQCJ010000095.1 GCA_947589205.1 uncultured Ruminococcus sp.
GATATGTCGTCCGGCTCGCTCGGTCAGGGAATTTCCGCCGCCTGCGGAATGGCTCTTGCCGGAAAGGTCAGCTCAGACAGCTACAAGGTCTACACCGTGCTCGGAGACGGCGAGATAGAAGAGGGTCAGGTCTGGGAGGCTGCGATGTTCGCGGCGCATTATAAGCTCGATAACCTCGTCGCCGTTGTGGACAACAACGGTCTGCAAATCGACGGCAGAGTAGCCGACGTCATGTCGCCCTATCCGATAACCGACAAATTCGCGGCTTTCGGCTGGCAGGTATTAGAAGCGGACGCTCACGACTTTGATTCGCTCGAAGCGGCGTTTGCAAAAGCCGGAACGGTCAAGGACAAGCCGACTGTAATAATACAAAAGAGCATAAAGGGCAAGGGCGTTTCCTTTATGGAGGACAACGTTTCGTGGCACGGCTCAGCCCCCAACGACGAGCAGTACGCGCAGGCAAGGGCGGAGCTTGAAGGCGCGCTTGCCGCACTCGAGAATTGAAGAAAGGAATTGATCTAAATGTCAGAGGTTATTAAAAAGGCTACAAGAGAAAGCTACGGCGAGGCTCTTGCTGAGCTTGGCGATAAATATGAAAATCTTTACGTTCTCGACGCGGATCTTGCCGCCGCGACAAAGACGGGTATTTTCAAGAAGAAATTTCCCGAAAGATTTTTCGACTGCGGAATTGCCGAAGCGAACATGATGGGCGTTGCGGCGGGTCTGGCAGCCTGCGGAAAGATCCCGTTCGCTTCGACCTTCGCGATGTTCGCCGCGGGACGCGCTTTTGAGATCGTAAGAAACTCTATCGGCTATCCTCATCTTAACGTAAAGATCGGCGCTACTCATGCGGGTATCTCGGTCGGTGAGGACGGCGCGACGCACCAGTGCAATGAGGATATCGCGCTCATGAGGACTATCCCGGGAATGACGATAATAAATCCCGCGGACGATGTGGAAGCAAAAGCGGCGGTAGAAGCCGCGATACTTCACAACGGTCCTGTTTACATGAGATTCGGCAGACTTGCCGCACCCGTTTTCAACGATAAGGAAACCTATAAATTTGAGCTTGGAAAGGGTATAACTATCCGCAGCGGAAGGGATATTTCTATTGTTGCGACCGGACTTATGGTGAGCGAAGCGATAAAAGCCGCCGAGATACTCGCCGCTGAGGGCATCAACGCAGAGGTCATCAATATCCACACGATAAAGCCTATAGACGAAGAGCTTATAACGGCTACAGCCGCAAAGACCGGCAAGGTGCTTACCGTCGAAGAGCACAGCGTCATCGGCGGACTCGGCTCGGCAGTATGCGACGTGCTTGCCGCAAAATGCCCGACTAAGGTCGTAAAGATAGGCGTAAACGATGAATTCGGTCATTCCGGACCCGCGCCTAAGCTGCTCGAGCAGTTCGGACTTTGCGCCGACAATATTGTAAAGACGGCAAAAGCAGTCTGCAATAAGTAAATACGCTTAAGTAAATTTTATAGAAAAAATGCGCTGACATCGGAAACTTTTTGGTGTTTTAGCGCATTTTTTTATTATGCGGAAAAAACGCTTGCAAAGCGTTGAAATATGTGATATAATAATATGTTGGTAAATATAATTAATTCTGATTTCATGGAAGGGAAGTTTAAGAATATGATCAGAGAGGACCTTAGAAATGTTGCGATAATAGCTCACGTCGATCACGGCAAGACGACGCTCGTCGACGAAATGCTCAAACAGTCGGGAACCTTCAGAGACAATCAGGAAGTCGAAGAGCGCGTTATGGATTCAAACGATATAGAGCGTGAGCGCGGCATTACGATACTCGCTAAGAATACTTCGATAAAATACAAGGATGTAAAGATAAATATAATAGACACCCCGGGCCATGCCGATTTCGGCGGAGAGGTAGAGCGCGTTTTAAAAATGGTAAACGGCGTTATACTGCTTGTCGACGCTGCCGAAGGACCTATGCCGCAGACAAGGTTCGTGCTTCAAAAAGCGCTGGAGCTGGGGCATAAAATAATCGTTGTTATAAATAAGATAGACCGCCCGGACGCTCGTCTCAACGAGGTGGGCGACGAGGTGTTAGAGCTGCTCATGGATCTTGACGCCAACGATGAACAGCTCGACAGCCCGATACTTTACTGCTCGGGCAGAGACGGAACGGCTTCCCCCGATCCGAACGTACCGGGAAAGGATCTTATCCCGCTGCTCGACGAGATACTTTCCTATATCCCCGCGCCGGAAGCCGACGATACCGGAGAGATGCAGTATCTTGTTTCCGCGATAGATTATAACGACTATGTGGGAAGAATAGCCATAGGACGAGTTGAGCGCGGAGTTATCAAGGTTAATCAGGAGGTAACGGTCGGCGATTATCACGCGACCAAAAAGGAATACCGCGGAAAGATCGTCACTATCTACCAGATAGAGGGACTTAACCGCGTACCCTGCGAAAGCGCGCGCGCCGGCGATATCGTCTGCATAAGCGGTCTTGAAAATATAACTATCGGCGATACCATCTGTTCGTTCGGCAATTTTGAACCGATACCGTTTGTAAAAATTTCAGAGCCGACGGTCGAAATGACCTTTTCGGTAAACGATTCGCCGTTTGCGGGCAGAGAGGGCAAGTATGTTACCTCCCGCCAGCTTCGCGACAGGCTTTTTAAGGAGCTGCTCAAGGACGTTTCACTGCGCGTAAACGAGACCGACAGCACCGACAGCTTCAGAGTAGCGGGCAGGGGAGAGATGCACCTTTCGATACTGATAGAAACGATGCGCCGCGAGGGCTACGAGCTGGCGGTATCTACTCCGCGCGTGCTTTATAAGGAGATAGACGGAAAGCTATGCGAACCGATAGAGCGTCTCGTTATAGACGTGCCGGAAAATTGCGTCGGCGCGGTAATGGAGAAGCTCGGCGCGAGAAAAGGCGAGCTTTCGCAGATGACGCCGGTTGGAAGCAGAATGAGGATAGAATTTCTTATCCCCTCGCGCGGACTTTTCGGCTACAGGAGCGAATTTCTGACCGACACAAAGGGCGAGGGCATTATGAGTTCTGTGTTCAGCGATTATCAGCCGCATAAGGGCGAGATAGAAAGACGTTCGAGCGGTTCTCTCGTTGCATTTGAGACAGGCGAAGCCGTCACCTACGGTCTTTACAACGCGCAGGAGCGCGGCGAGCTGTTTATCGGCGCGGGCACGCAGGTGTACGAGGGAATGGTAGTGGGAGCTTCACCGAAGTCGGACGATCTTGTCGTAAACGTCTGCAAGAAAAAGCACCTCACCAACACCCGCGCAAGCGGAAGCGACGACGCGCTGAGACTTATCCCGCCGAGGATATTGAGCTTGGAGGATTGTCTGGAATTTCTTGCCGACGACGAGCTTTTAGAGGTAACGCCCAAGAGTATGCGTATACGCAAGAGAACGCTGAGCAATCCTATGCGCGCTAAGGAAAGAGCGAAAATGTGATATAAAAAAGCTGACCGTGAATAAAAAATCGCGGTCAGCTTCTTTTTTAAATTTTTAATTGTCAGACAATAACGCGGTTTCTTCCGGTCTGCTTAGCGGTGTAAAGCTTCTCGTCGGCGACCTTTATGTTGTCCTCTGCCGAAAGCGAAAAATCTATCTGCGCGCAGCCGAAGCTCATGGTGATCTTTATCTGCGTTCCTTCAAAAACGCAGACAGACTCCATTATGGTCTTTCTGATCTTCTCGGCGGCTTCAGCCGCGTCCTCGAGGGAGGCGTCGGGCAAAATAACGATAAATTCCTCGCCGCCCCAGCGGTACACTCCGGAGGAGTTTATGATATCGCTGTTTAAAATAGCCGAAACGTGCCGCAGAGCTTCATCGCCCGCATTGTGACCGTAGGTGTCGTTGATCTTTTTGAAAAAGTCGATATCGCAGAGAAACAGCGAGGTTTTCTCTGCTTTGGCTTTAAGAGACTCATAGTCGCTGTGGAAGGCTATGCGGTTTTTGAGTTTGGTAAGCTTATCGTGAAGCGAATCGTCAAGGAAGGTGTCCGATTCGAGGGCGATACCGCAGATAAACGCCGCAAGCGACAGGCGGCGGCAGTCCTCCTCCAGCTCAAAGCCGTTTTCATCATGCTTGTTTATCGCCTGAAAAACGCCGATAAATTCGCCCTTGCAGTTGGATATCGGCATTACCATTATAGACTTTGTTATATAGCCGGTCTTTTTGTCTACATCGGCGTTGAAGTCTGGGCAGTTATAGGGATCGTTTGTGACTATCGCCTTTTTCATAGCGAGCGCTTTTCCGACAAGTCCTGTATTTTCGGGAATAACGATCCTGTCCTCGCCGACCGCCGCGGTAGTCCAAAGCTCGTGCTTGTCCTTATCCCACTTCCAGAAGCTCGCTCTGTCGGAATTGACGATAACGCTGCCAAGCTCTGTAATAAGCCGGAATATTTCGGAATGATTGTCCTTAGCGTTGTTATCGGTAGTGCACATACGGGAATAAAGGCTGTGGGTTATATCGAATATCTTGTCAAGCATCTCAGCTTGCTTTGCCGCGTTCTCATACATTTATCAGCGCATCCTTTCCGTTTAAGCTTATAAAATATATTGACCAATATATAATATATCACATTTTTTCTAAAATGTCAACAAAATTTGTTAAAAAATATTTTTTTAAAGTAAAATACGGTTGACTTTTTTGTTAATAAGTAGTATAATTAAACTGTATAATAATGCTTTGATGAAAAAAGGGGAGAACAAAAATTGAACGAAGCCTCTAAGCGTCATTTTCTTACAGATATGATCGAATACGCCGTATGCTTTGCGATAGTTTTTATTATAGCATTTTCGGATATACTGTATTCTTTGGACAGCACGCTTAAAGACAAATTGTATCAAACGCCGCGCGGTATCAACAATATGATAAAGATAATCGCTATAGACGATAAAACGCTCGAGGAGATAGGTCCGTTCGGCACATGGGACAGAAGCGTTTACGCGCAGCTTATAGAAAAGCTCGGGGATATGCCTGCGGTCATCGCTATGGATATAATGTTTTTCGGCAGTATGGGCGAGGAGGGCGACGAAGCCTTGCGGCTTGCCTGCGAGAAAAACGGAAACGTTGTCGCGGGTTCTTACATAAATTATACAGCGTATATGCGTTAGATGAAAACGGCAGGCCGTATATAGATCATTTTAACATCGACAGCGTAACTCAGCCGTATTTTGCGGATTCCTGCTATACCGGCTTCGTCAACGTTTCGCCGGACGACGACGGCATTGTGCGCTCCGCCATGATGTCTGACGATGATAACGATAATGAACATTATCCGAGCTTTTCTTCGATGATATATTCAAAATACTGCGAGCGCACCGGAGAGCCCGAAAACGCCCTCGCGCTTGACAAAAGCGGAAGAATGTGGATAAATTATGCCGGAAAGCCGGGAGACTATGAGCATATATCGTTTGCCGATGTGCTCAACGGCAATGTAGACCCGCGTATATTCAGCGGCTGCGTAGTTTTTGTCGGCGCATACGCCGCAGGCCTGCAGGATCAGTATTCCGTTCCCAATTCCTCCGCGCAGATGTTCGGAGTTGAGATACACGCCAATATTTTACAGTGCATGATCGACGACAGAATGCCGCTGCCGGTTTCCCGCCTTACCGCCGCTCTTATAAGCGCGGCAGCCGCGCTGATAGTGTTTATTGCTTCTAAGAAGCTAAAGCTCGCCTTTAGTCTGCCGATAACGCTTATAGCGACAGCCGGCTACGGCTTCGGCGGCGTGCTTTTGAATGCTCACGGCAGCACTATACCGCTTGCAAGCGCAGCCGTATTTATGCCGCTGGCGTTCCTGTTCAACCTGATACGGCGTTACGCTTTGCAGACTATAGAAAAACATCGTATAACGGCGGCGTTCAAAAAGTATGTTGCGCCTCAGGTAGTCGACGAGATGTTCAAAAAGGGCGAATACACCGTAAAGCTCGGCGGCGAGAACCGCCATATCGCGGTGCTGTTCGTTGATATACGCGGCTTCACGCCGATGTCGGAAGCGTTAGAGCCGGAGCAGGTGGTGGATATACTCAACAGCTATCTTAACCTGACGACAAATTCGATTTTTGCCAACGGCGGAACGCTCGATAAATTTATCGGAGACGCGACGATGGCGGTATTCAACGCGCCGTTCGACCTTGACGATTATATTTTCCGCGCGGTAAAGACCGCTTGGGATATCGTTCAGGGCGGAAACGAGATAGAAAGCAAATATATGGAAAAATACGGCAGGTCGGTCAGCTTCGGCGTGGGCGTAAACTGCGGAAACGCCGTCGTGGGAAATATCGGCTGCGATTTCAGAATGGATTACACGGCTATTGGCGACACGGTAAATACTGCCGCGCGGCTTGAAGCCAACGCTAAACGCGGTCAGGTGCTTATAAGCGAGAGCGTTTACGAGCAGGTAAAGGACCGCGTAGAGGTCGAGCCGATAGGGGAGATACCGCTTAAAGGAAAATCAAAGGGCGTTTTTGTATATTCGCTTGTGAAAATTTTATCTGATGGGGTGGAAAAATGAGCAGATTCCTGATAATACCGGAGCTTAAAAATATCGGCGAGCATCTGTCGCTTGCAAACGAATACGGTCTCGGTTTTGAATATAACGATTTTTACCATCCGAACGTACTCGATGACGAGCAAGGGCTGCGCGGACTTTTCAGCGCGTATAAGGCTCATTCTCTGCCGGAGTACTGCACCTGTCACGGAGATTTTTTCGATGTGCTGGTGTTCAGCGAGGATAAGAGTATAAGAGACATCGCCGATATGCGGATAAGACAGAGCATTGACGCGGCGAAAAATATTGGCGCTGAGGCGGTGGTTTTTCATACGAACTACGAGCCGATGCTCACCGCGGATTTCTATGTAAATAACTGGATAAATAAAAATGAAGAATACTGGAGCGGAATTCTTGAAGAATTTAAAGATATAAATATTTATATTGAAAATATGTTCGACCGCTCGCCGGAGCTGCTCTGCCGTCTGAGCGAGAGACTGAAAAAATATGCCAATTACGGCGTCTGCTTTGATTACGCTCACGCTGTGTGCTTTGGCAAAGAGGAAAAAATATCCGTATGGTCAAGCTCGTTAGCGCCGTATGTAAAGCATATGCACATCAACGACAACGATCTTAAAAACGATCTTCATTTATCAGTCGGGATGGGAAGTATCGACTGGGAAGAATTTGCGGAGTATTACGGAAAGTATTTCGGCAATAGTACGGTGCTTATAGAGGTTTCCGGAATAGAAAAGCAGCGCAGGTCGGTCGAATATCTTGAAGGGATAGGGCTGATAAGCAAGCTTTGAGACAGGATAGTATGGAGGAAAGTATTAAATGAAACTTGCCGCATTGACGATAAAGGCTAAAATAATAATAGCCGCCGCAGCGGCGGCGACGGTAGCCGCGGCGACAGCCGGAGCCGTCTTGCTTTTCGGCTCGAACGAGGAGTCCTACAGAGTCGTAAAGGTCTTTGAAACGCAGGGAACGAGCAACACCGTTGACAGAGAATCGGCGGGTATACTCGACGCGTATGACGGAATGAATCTGCAAAACAAGGATCTCGTTTCCACGGGCGCTGACAGCAATATGCGTATTGAAATGGACGGGGAGAAGTATATCCTCATGGACAGCGATACGCAGCTGGAGCTTATAGCGGAGAACACCGCAAAGGACAGCAGGACGCTTATCGAGCTTAAAAAAGGCGAGATACTTAACGAGATAACAGAGCCGCTTTCAAACAATTCCACATATGAGGTAAACACACCGAAGGCGACAATGGCGGTAAGAGGTACGAGCTTTGACGTAAAGACAGAGCCGCTCGACGACGGAAATTATATCACCGACCTCGAGGTGATCCACGGCAGGGTCTCGGTGCAGCTTTATGATGAAAACGGAAAGAAAAAGGGCAAGG